>CAZEOR010000321.1:0-3952 GCA_964513695.1 uncultured Thiobacillus sp. | reverse complement strand
GGGTCTGGTCCAAGGGGCGCGGCATCTATAACGAGGCCGGCTGGCTGGTGGCACGGGAAGGCTTCATCGGCGACATCAATGACCGGGTCAAGGCGCAGCTCGAACTGGAGCGGCTGAATGTCGAGCTGGAAGCCCGGGTGGCCGAGCGCACCGCGAAACTCGCCGAGGCCAATCAGCATCTGGAAGCTTTCGCCTATTCCGTCTCCCACGACCTGAAGGCGCCCCTGCGCGGTATCGATGGCTACAGCCGCCTGCTGCTGGAGGATTACCGCGATCGGTTGCCGGACGAGGGATGCCGCTTTCTGGACAACATCCGCGCCGCGTCCGAGCGGATGAACCATCTCATCGACGATCTCCTGGCCTATTCCCGGCTGGAACGGCGTGAACTGAGCCGTATCCGGGTGCCCCTGGTCAGCGTGTTCGCGCGGGTAATGGCGGAGCGGGAGATAGAACTGTCCGCCCGGGGCGCCCTGGTGACGAGCGAGTTGGGTGATCTCGCCGTGGAGGCCGATGCGGATGCCCTGGTCCAGGCGGTGCGCAACCTGATGGACAATGCGCTCAAGTTCAGTCGTGATGCCCAGCCGCCCCGCATCGACATCAAGGCGCGTCCGGCCGATGGCGGGGTCGTTCTGAGCGTAGCCGACAACGGTTGCGGGTTCGAAATGAAATATCACGACCGTATCTTCGATATCTTCCAGCGCCTGCACCGGGTCGAGGAGTACCCCGGCACCGGCGTCGGGCTGGCCATCGTGCGCAAGGCCCTGGAGCGTATGGGCGGCCGGGTCTGGGCCGAGAGCGAGCCCGGCGCCGGCGCCACTTTCTTTCTGGAGTTGCCCGCATGAATCCCATGCGCCCCATCCTCCTGGTGGAGGACAACCCCATGGACGTGGAACTCACCCTGCGCGCTTTCGCCAAGGGGCACCTGGCGAATCCCGTGGAGGTGGCGCGGGACGGCGAGGAGGCGATGCAACGCATCGACGGCTGGGAACGGGGAGAGTTGCCGCCGCTGGTGGTGCTGCTGGATCTAAAGCTGCCCAAGGTGGACGGCCTGGAGGTTCTGCGCCGGATCAAGGCGCATCCCAGGCTGCGTAGTATTCCCGTGGTGGTCCTCACCACCTCGTCCGAAGATAGCGATATGCGTGCCGCCTACCAGTTGGGTGCCAATTCCTACATCGTGAAGCCGGTCAGTTTCGACAATTTCATGGATGTGGCGGCCCAGATCGAACTGTATTGGGGGGTGCTCAACAACACCCTGGAAAACCCATGAGACTTCTGTACCTGGAGGACAACGCCGCCGACGCCGAGTTGACCCTGAGGGCTCTGGGCCGGGCCATGCCCGATTTGCTGGTGGAGGTCGCCCACGATCTGGCCAGCGCCCGGAAGCTTCTTGGGCCCGATCGTTCCTTCGATCTGGCCTTGCTGGACATGCGGCTGCCGGACGGGGACGGCCTGGAAATCCTGGCGCAGATCCGCGCCCGGCAGATGCCCATCGCCACGGTCCTGCTCACCGGTTCCGGCGACGAACAGAGCGTGATCCGGGCGCTCAAGCTGCAAGCGGACGATTACCTGGTGAAGCGGGCCGATTACCTGGAGCGATTGCCCACCACACTGAAACATGCCCTGGATCGTTTCCAGCGGGAGCACAACCGCCGTTCCCGTCTGCTAGGCGTGCTTTATGCGGAGCACAACCGGGACGATGCGGAACTGACGCGCTTGTACTTCGCCCGCCACGCGCCCCACATCCGCCTGGACGTGGTGCCTGGCGCCGTCGGCGTGCTGGAACGCCTGGCGGGCGAGCAGGCCAAGGATTATCAGGTTCTCCTATTGGACTATCGTTTGGCCGGGATGGATGCCCTGGAACTCATCAAATCCCTGCGTCAGATCCACGCCATCGACCTGCCCATCGTCCTCGTCACCGGGCGTGGGTCCGAGGAAGCCGCCGCGGCTGCCTTGCGCCTGGGCGTGAGCGATTATCTGATCAAGGATGCCGGCTACCTGGACAAACTCCCCTCGGTGCTGGAACACGCCTATGCCTACGCGGAGCTGGGTTGCGAGCGGGCACGACTGCATTATCTGGCCACCTACGATGAGTTGACCGGGCTGCTGAACCGGACGGAATTCCGCATTCGGGCCGAGCAGGCCCTGAGCCGGGCGCATCGGCTCGGCGAACGCTGCGCTTTGTTGCTGGTGGATCTGGACGATTTCAAGGTGGTCAACGACACCTTCGGACATGGCGCTGGCGACACGCTGCTGCGCGGTTTCGCCGCCCGCCTGCGCCAAGCCCTGCGCGAGGAGGATCTGTGCGGCCGTTTCGGCGGCGATGAATTCCTGATCCTGCTGGAAGGCGTGGACCAGGCAGGCGGTGCCGCCCGCACCGCCGAGCGTATCGCGGAAGCCCTGCTGGAGCGCCTGCCCACCGGGGAGCAGGACACCGTCGTCAATGCCAGTATCGGCATCGCCATCTTTCCTGGGAACGGCGCCGACATCGACAGCCTGGTGAAAAATGCCGACACCGCCATGTACAAGGCGAAGTCCGGCGGCCGCAGCAACTACCGCTTCTTCGACCAGACCATGAACGAGGAAGTGGCGGAACGGTTCCAGATCGAAGCGGACCTGCGGCGCGCCCTGGAGCGAAACGAGTTCTTCCTGGTCTACCAACCTCAGATCGAGCTGACGACCGGCGCCGTGGTCGGCGTCGAGGCCCTGGTGCGCTGGCATCATCCCCAGCGGGGACTGGTGGGGCCGGACCGCTTCATCCCCATCGCAGAATCCGGCGCCTTGATCATCCCGCTCGGCGAATGGGTGCTGCAGGAAGCCTGCCGCCAGTTGAAAGCCTGGGATGAGGCCGGGCTGCCGCCCTTGCGCATGGCGGTTAATCTGTCCGCCCGACAGTTCCGCAGCGGCGGGTTGGACACTGCGGTTCTGTGCGCCCTGGAAGCCAATGGCCTGGCGCCCGAGCGCCTGGAACTGGAGTTGACCGAAACCGCCGTGGCCGACGACCCTGTGGCGGCCCGGCAAACCCTGGAGCGCCTCAAATCCATCGGCGTGTCCCTGGCCATCGACGACTTCGGCACCGGTTTTTCGTCCCTGGCCTGCCTGAAACGCTATCCGCTGGACCGGCTCAAGATCGACAAGGGCTTCGTCGGCGAGATCGGCTGCGATGCCAACGACACCGCCATCTCCGAGGCCGTGGTCGGCCTGGCCAAACTGCTGGGCCTGGAATCCCTCGCCGAGGGCGTGGAGGAACTGAACCAGCTGGAATTCCTGCGGGAGCGGGGCTGTCCCCTGGGCCAGGGCTACTACTTCAGCCGCCCCCTGGAGTCGGAGGCCTTCATTGCCTGGCTGAAGGCACGCTGAGCGCGGTTCAGCCCCGGGTATTCGAGTTGCCGGCGAACTGGGTCAGTTCCACGCGGGGCGCGGGTTGCCACCCCGGCTTGCGGTGCTCAGCCACCACGTTGGTGAAGATGCCGCCGCGCACATAGAACTTGCTGGTGAGCCGCATGAAGCGCGGATCGGTGGCGCCGACCAGATCGTCCAGGATGCGGTTGGTGACATCCTCGTGGAAATGGCCTTCCTCCCGGAATGACCAGATATAGAGCTTGAGGCTCTTGAGTTCCACGCAGCGCTGGTCCGGGATGTAGTCCAGGAACAGGGTGGCGAAGTCCGGCTGGCCGGTCTTCGGGCACAGGCAGGTGAACTCGGGAATCTCGATGTGGATGTGGTAATCCCGTGCCGGCTGGGGATTGTCAAAGGTTTCCAGGGATTTGCTGGGTTGGCTGGGCATGGAGCGGAGCTAAAAAGTTAGAATGCGCGACGCATTATAAACGCCACCCACCACCGTCTTTATCCGCCCTTGCGCCTCAAACACATTCACATCGCCGGCTTCAAGTCCTTCGTGGACCCGGTGATCATCCCCGCCACCGCCCAGCTCACCGGTATCGTCGGCCCCAAT
>CAZEOR010000320.1:0-3962 GCA_964513695.1 uncultured Thiobacillus sp. | reverse complement strand
GAGGTCGCAACGCGGAGTTTCAATTGGCGCTTGCCATGGCTCTGAATGGACTGGATGGCGTGCATGCGCTGGCTGCCGACACGGACGGCATTGATGGCACATCGGATTCAGCCGGCGCAATCATCGCACCGTCCAGTCTGGAGCGTGCCGGCAGGATCGGCCTATCTCCCTTTGTTTGCTTGGCGGACAACAATGCCTACCATTTTTTCTCGTCCCTTGACGACCTGATCCATACCGGCGCCACCCGGACTAATGCAAACGACTATCGGGCGATCCTGATAGCTTGACCTGGTCGCCAACGGCCAGAGCCAGGAGTTGGGCGGCATTACCCCGGTTGACGGCAATCTCGATGAGACCGGCGCTGTTCACATACCAGAAGGCCTCGCCCTTGGCAGCTTCGCTGAATACCCTGCGCCAAGTCAGAAGCTTGCCTTTTACTTCCAGGCTGACACCGGGATCGGCCAAACCGCCCCGGATACCGGTCCAGGCATTGCCGTAGTGGTCGATGTAGAGGATGCGTGGCAGATCGGCGGCGTCAAATTGGATATTGAGCCCATCGATCGGCGTCAGCCAGTCACCAGGGAAATCGCCCGCCGCAAGGCGGGCAGCCACCGGAGCGAACAGATCCCTGCCGTGGAAGGTGTCAGACAGGCCTTCCGGCCGCCAGTGGATTCGCCAAACCTGTGCTTTCTCTGCCCGCGCAGCAAGGATGGACAGCAAACCGTTGTCGGGGCCGACGAACCAGCGGCCATCGGATTCCAGTACTGCCGCTTCCCGGGAGCCACCCACACCTGGATCCACTACGCAGAAGAACACCGTACCCTCCGGAAACGAAGGGGAGAGGGCATCCAGCAACTGGGCGCCGGCATGGGCGTTGAAATTCGGCGCGGCATGGAGCAGATCGATGAGTGGCACCCCAGGCGCATATCTCGTCAGCACGGCCTTGACCTGGCCGACATAGGGATCGTGCCAGCCATAATCGGTGAACAGCACCAGCATGGTTTCCTCCTGCATTTTTCCGGTGGATGCCAAGCATATCGAGAAAACAAAAAAGCCGGCTCAGGCCGGCTTTTTTGGATGACGCATAACCGCTTATTCAGCGGTGACAGCCTCACCGGCATCGGCCGCGCGGTCCACCAGTTCGACATAGGCCATGGGCGCATTGTCGCCTTGGCGGAAGCCGAACTTCAGAATGCGTACATAACCGCCAGGACGCGCCATGAAGCGGGGGCCCAGGTCATTGAACAGCTTGGAAACCAGATCCCGGTCACGCAGACGGTCAAAAGCCAGACGGCGGTTGGCCAGGCTGGGTTTCTTGCCCAGGGTGATGAGGGGCTCTACGACGCGACGCAGCTCCTTCGCCTTGGGCAAGGTGGTCTTGATGGCCTCATGTGTGAGCAGGGCTATGGACAGGTTGCGCAACAGAGCGGCGCGGTGGCTGCTGGTGCGGTTCAGTTTTCGATTGGAAAGACGGTGGCGCATTTTCTTCTACCTCTTGATCAGGGCTTGTCGAGTCCGGCGGGCGGCCAGTTCTCAAGCTTCATGCCCAGGGTCAAACCACGGGCGGCGAGCACATCCTTGATTTCATTCAGGGATTTGCGCCCCAGGTTGGGGGTCTTGAGCAATTCGGTTTCGGTGCGCTGGATCAGGTCACCGATGTAATAGATGTTCTCGGCCTTCAGGCAATTGGCGGAGCGCACCGTGAGTTCCAATTCGTCAACGGGACGAAGCAGGGTGGGATCGATCTGGGGCGATGAGGACTTCGTCATGGGAGTATCCCCCCCCATGGGCACCACACCTTGCAGATCGGCAAAGGAAGCCAACTGCTCGATCAGAATGCGAGCGGCGGAACGCACAGCTTCTGCGGGCTCGATGACGCCGTTGGTCTCGATTTCCAGGATCAGCTTGTCCAGGTCGGTGCGTTGTTCGACTCGAGCGCTTTCGACGCTGAAACTGACCTTCTTGACCGGGCTGTATAGCGCATCGACGAGGATCACGCCGACGGGGCGGCTTTCATCATCCTGAACTCGAGTGCTGGCGGGCACATATCCGCGTCCACCTTCCACCTTGATTTCCATGTCGAGCTTGCCACCTTTGGTCAGGTTGGCGATCACATGGTCGGTATTCAGGATTTCAACGTCGTGGCCGGCTTGAATATCGGCGGCGGTAACGGGACCTTCGCCAGACTTGTTGATGGTCAGCAGAGCCTCGCCACGACTGTTCAACTTGACAGCCAGCCCCTTGAGATTCAGGAGGATATCGACCACGTCTTCCTGCACGCCATCGATGGCGGAGTATTCATGCACGACGCCGGCGATACGGATCTCCGTCGGCGCATAGCCCTTCATTGAAGACAGAAGGATGCGGCGCAAGGCGTTACCCAAGGTATGGCCATAGCCACGCTCGAAAGGCTCCAGCGTGATGCGGGCCTGACGAGGGGAAATGCTGTTGACCTCGACAATACGGGGTTTCAGCAGTTCACCGGTGTTCGACATAATGGGTTTCCTTCACTGTGCCCGGCGCGCCTGCCTGAGCAGCGCGCCAGCGAGTCAATTACTTGGAATAGAGTTCGATCACCAGGGATTCGTTGATGGTGGCCGGCAACTCGGCGCGCTGCGGCAGCGCCTTGAAGGTGCCTTTCATGGCTTTGGCATCAACTTCGACCCATTCTGGGAATCCACGGCTATCAGCGGCCTCGACAGCTGCCTTGATACGCAACTGGGCTTTCGCCTTCTCGTTGACTTCAACGACATCACCTGGCTTGGCGCGGAATGACGGGATATTGACCCGACGCCCATTCACCTGGATGCCATTATGGCGCACCAACTGGCGAGCTTCGGAACGCGAGGCGGCAAAGCCCATGCGATACACGACGCTGTCCAGACGGGACTCCAGCAACTGAAGCAGGTTCTCGCCGGTAACGCCCTTGCGTCGATCAGCTTCTTTGTAGGTCAGGCGGAACTGGGCTTCCAGCACACCGTAGATACGGCGGACTTTCTGCTTCTCGCGCAGGTGAATGCCATAGTCGGACAAACGCGCCTGCTTGGCGCCGTGCTGACCAGGGGCCTGGTTTCGACGCTCGATGGCGCACTTTTCCGTAAAGCACTTTTCGCCCTTGAGGAAGAGCTTCTCGCCCTCGCGGCGGCACTGACGGCATTTGGGATCAAGGTTGCGAGCCACTTATCTTCTCCTGTTGCTTTAGATGCGGCGCTTCTTGGGCGGACGGCAGCCGTTGTGGGGCATGGGCGTCACGTCGGAAATGCTGGTGATCTTGTAGCCCAGGGAATTCAGGGCGCGCACGGTGGAATCGCGACCGGGTCCGGGACCCTTGATGCGCACTTCCAGGTTCTTGACACCGTATTCCAGAGCCATCTTCCCAGCATTTTCCGCAGCCACCTGGGCGGCAAACGGAGTGCTCTTGCGGGAGCCCTTGAAGCCGGCGCCCCCAGCGGTAGCCCAGGCAAGCGCATTGCCCTGGCGATCCGTGATGGTCACGATGGTGTTATTGAAGGAAGCGTGGATGTGAGCGACCCCATCTGCCACACTCTTCTTGACTTTTTTCCGCGCGCGGGCGGCTGTTGCCTTAGCCATGTTTTATCCTGTTACTTCTTGATCTGCATCTGCTTACGGGGGCCCTTGCGGGTACGCGCATTCGTGCGTGTACGCTGGCCGCGTAACGGCAAGCCCTTGCGATGACGTGTCCCACGATAACAACCCAGATCCATCAGACGCTTGATGTTCATGGTGATTTCGCGACGCAGATCGCCTTCCACCGAGAACTTGGCTACGCCTTCGCGCAGTTTATCCACGTCCGCGTCAGTCAGATCCTTCATCTTGGTCGCGGGATTGACTCCGGCTTCCACACAGATCTGGTGAGCGCGCGTGCGGCCAATGCCATAAATCGACGTCAGCGCGATTTCGGCATGCTTATGGTTTGGGATGTTTACCCCAGCAATCCGGGC
>CAZEOR010000319.1:0-3969 GCA_964513695.1 uncultured Thiobacillus sp. | reverse complement strand
GCGAGCAGGCCCTGCAGCACATGCACTTCGAGAACACCGAAGTGAAGCGCCTGCGCGACAAGCTGGAAGCCGGCATCCTGGCCAAGGTGCCCCGGGCCTTCCCCACCGGCGACGTGACCCACCGCCTGCCCAACACCAGCAACATCGCCTTCGAGTTCATCGAGGGGGAAGCCATCCTGCTGCTGCTCAACAAGTTCGGCATCGCCGCCAGTTCGGGCTCCGCCTGCACCTCCGGCAGCCTGGAACCCAGCCACGTCATGCGCGCCATGGGCATCCCCTACACCGCCGCCCACGGCACCATCCGCTTCTCCCTGTCCCGCTACAGCACGGAAGCGGAAGTGGACCGGGTCATCCAGGTGGTGCCGGAGATCGTCGTCCAGTTGAGAAAGCTGTCGCCCTACTGGGGCGAGAACGGCCCGGCGGAGGACCCGGACAAGGCATTCGCGCCGGTGTATGCCTGAGCCGGTTAATGCCTCCCTTGGGAGGCGATGAAATCTGCCGCGTACTTTCTGCTGGCATGGAGCCTTTCAGCAATTAGCCGATGTTTTGGAACCGAGACAGATTTCGGGATGGATAGTGCTTCCTCGAAATCTGTCATGGAGAGTGCATAAAGGTCGTGGCAGACCTCCAAGGCGAGTGCTCGCCCAGAGAGCGAGGGCTTGCCATCTGGGCAGTTCCACCAATTTGTGCCACTTAGGTCTGATGGTCCTGCTGAGAACATCAGTTCAGAGTCAATGATCACAAATTCATGGGAGGTTGTGATTAGGCGACCAGATGGCTCATTTGCTCCAAACAGACAGGCTGCAAAGTCGCTTCTAGGCCAGTCCAAGAGATGACTTATCTCAGAGCCAACAAAGTCATCAACGGTTTCGAGCGATCGGCCGATTAAGAACCGAAATTGGCAATTGATTGAGCAAGCCGAATGTTGATGCTCTTCCATGAACCAGTGTGCCGCGTGTATCTCGGATGCAGATACGCCGAGTGTCTTAGCGCTCGATCTGTCGAGCTTCAAGAAAGCCGAACTCTGACAGGACCAGCCCATTTCCTGAGCCAATCGGGCAAAGACAATCTCTCGGTAGGCACGGAAACTGCCCCTGAGCTTTGTCAGCCATCTGTTTCCATCAAGATCAGTTCCAAGCCAGAAATCACTCAACGGGGTATGAAAGATATTCCACGACCAGCCAGTGGAGTCGAGGACTGGGGGTAACTCCTTGATTGGCGGGAAAGATGGCATGTCGTGCTCGATAGTTTGGTGGGGTGTTCGTTAGACCTACGCCGCCAGCGGCCGCACTTCCTCCTCGATCTTCTTCGCCAACTCCTTCCCCGCCACCTCGATCTCGTACGCCGTCTGCAACTTCATCAAACTCCGCACGTCACCGCCGAAGTAGCGCACCAGGCGCAGGGCGGTGTCGACGGTGAAGCCGCGCCGTTCCAGGACGATGTCGTTGATGCGGGCACCTTCATGGCCTGGGCCAGCGCGTTGGCGCCCAGGCCCAGGGGTTTGAGGTAGTCCTCGCGCAGGATTTCGCCGGGGTGGACCGGGCGCATGCCATTGGCGGGGGCTGGGATGTTCATGTGGTGGCCCTCAAAAATGCTCACGGTGTCTCTAGCGCTGCGCCGAAGCCGTCTCCACCCATGGCCAGGGGCAGCAGTTCCCGCGACGAGGTGATGACAATCCGGGATTTGTCCGGGGAGGCGAGCAGGATTTCGATATCCCGGCCAGCCCGTTGCGCCGCTTCGGCGATGACCTGGCGGCAGGCGCCGCAGGGCGGGAGGATGCCATCGGCGGCTAGGCCAGTGCCCGAGGCGGTGACGGCGAGGGCGTGGATGTCCACGCAGCCCTGGCTGTTCGCGCTGGCCAGTGCGGCCCGCTCGGCGCAAATACTCAAGCCGTAGGAGGCGTTTTCCAGGTTGGTTCCGGCCACGATGGAGCCGTCCCCGCAGCGCAGGGCCGCGCCCACGCGCAGTCCCGAGTAGGGGCTGTAGGCGCGGGGCAGGGCGGCTACGGCGGCTTCCACCAGTGCAAGCTGGCTTGGGGTCAGATCGGAGATCGTGCAGTTGCGCATGGGGGCTCAACAGTTCTTCCAGAACAGGCTGACGCAGAATATCAGCGCGAGGATGCCGCCGGGCACGCCGTAATAGAAGGTGATGGCCCGGGACACCCGGCCTTCGCCCAGGGCCTGGCGCATGCGTTCCCGGAAGGCCGGCAGGTCGTAGCGGCTTTCCAGGTCATGGGCGGTGTCGAAACAGCCTTCCAGCAAGCGGTGGTAGACCCGCACGTCCATGTACCAGAGCAGCACGATGCCGATGCAGGCCGCCAGGGCGACGGCGGCCACCAGCCAGTTTGTCGGCAACAGCAGTTTGTCGGGTTCGGTCTGGGTCAGGACATAGCCCATGGCGCCGAAGGCGGCCAGCAGCCAGGCGGAGGCGAAGCTGCGGTAGGTGCTCTGCAACTGGTTGAAGTGGCGTTCGTAATTGCCCATTTCCTGGAGCAGCGCCACCGTTTCCGCGGTGGGAGCGGGTTTCGTCGGCGGAGGGATGGCGTTCATGGCATCTCCTTGCGGCATGTTGATCAGCGATACAACAACAGCGACTCCCGCCGTTCCAGCCACGCGGCCTCGTCGGTCCGCGCCAGGGCGCCCAGGTCGCCGGGCAGGGCGGCGGGATCGTCCACCCATTTGCGCAGGGACTCGCCGCCGTTGATGAGGTCGATGGCCAGGCGCTCGTGTTCGTATTCGTAGGGGAAATCGCGCCAGAGGGGGTAGTCCGGGCGCAGCTTGCGCAGGGCCTTGAAGGCGAGGGCCTGGAGGCGCCAGGGGCGGAAGGCGGCGTGGTCATAGCCGGTTTCCACGTGGATCTGCACGCCGGCGCAGAGCTGGCCGGCGTGCTTGTGGAAGGTGGGTTCGAACCAGCATTCGCGCAGGTGGCAACCTTGCAGCCAGGTGGGAGCCAGGCGGCGCATCTCGGCGATGAGCCGGCGCGGTTCCAGGTCCGGGGCGCCGAACAGTTCCAGGGGGCGGGTGGTGCCGCGTCCCTCCGACAGCGTGGTGCCTTCCAGCATCACCGTGCCGGCGTAGCATCGGGCCATGGACAGGTTGGCGGCGTTGGGGCTGGGGTTGATCCATTCCCGTTCGCCCAGGGGCCAGCCGTGGCCGGGGGCGGCTTCCGGATCCCAGCCTTCCATGGCGATCACCTGGTAGTCCACGTCCAGCTTGTAGTGCCGCACGAACCAGCGCCCCATCTCACCCAGGGTGAGGCCGTGGCGCATGGGCATGGGGCCGGCGCCGACGAAGCTTTCCCAGCCGGTCTGCAGGAGCGTGCCTTCCACCGGGCGGCCGGCCGGGTTGGGACGGTCCAGGACGATGACGGTCTTCTTGTGGCGGGCGGCTTCCTCCAGCACGTAGAGCAGGGTGGTGATGAAGGTGTAGATGCGGCAGCCCAGGTCCTGGAGATCCACCAGCAGCACGTCGAAGCTGTCCATCATGGCCGCCGTGGGGCGGCGCACCTGGCCGTAGAGGCTGAACACGGGGATGCCCAGGGCGGGGTCGCGGAAGTCCGGCGATTCCATCATGTTGTCCTGCTTGTCGCCGCGCAGGCCGTGCTGGGGGCCAAAGGCGGCGCTGAGCTTGATTTCCGGCAGGGCGGCCAGGGCATCCAGGGCGTGGCTCAGGTCGGCGGTCACCGAGGCGGGATGGGCCAGCAGGGCGATCCGTTTGCCGCTCAATGGCGCGCGCAGGGCGGGTTCGGCGAGGAGGCGGTCGAGGCCGGTTTTCATGGTTGCGGATTCCGAAGATCGATTTCCAGTGCGAATGTATCAGGGTGATGGAAGTCCGGCTTGCCCGGCGCGTGGCGCAGGGCCCAGTAGGACAGGGCGCCGTCGTCGGCTTCCAGCACCATGCTCAAGCCCAGGCGGCACCGCGTGTCGGGCGCTGGGGCCGCGGCGGGCAGAAGCACGCTCAGGTCCAGTCC
>CAZEOR010000318.1:0-3996 GCA_964513695.1 uncultured Thiobacillus sp. | reverse complement strand
TCTCCACCCATGCGCACGGCAAGCACATAGGCAACAGTCGACATGGGTAATGCGGCGAACAGCAAGGCGATTTCGAAATGCAGACCTGTGATGCCCAAGCTGTTGCCGATCCACCAAGTCAAAGCGGGCAACACCAATAGTTTTACATTGACGCCATACCAAAGATGGCCGCGCGCATGGGACAAGCTATCCAGGCGCAGGCTTGCACCCACCGCCACCAAGCCAATGGGCAGCGATGCTTGGGCCAGCAGGCCGATGGTCTGGGTCAGAAGTTCGGGCAGAGGCCAGCCCAGCAAGGCGAAGGCCACGCCTCCGGCTGTAGCCATGATCAATGGATTACCCAGGATCTCCTTCAGCCATCTGGCTTCACCGTGATGCGCCAGCACTGCTACCGACACAACATTGGCCAATGGCACGAGGAATCCCATCAGCAGACCGATGGCGGCGATACCGGCCTGGCCATGCAAAGCGCCGGCTACCGCCAGCCCCACGTAGCTGTTGAAGCGGAAGGAGCACTGGAATGCCGAGGCGAATACTTTGGGCGGATCGTGGAATAGATACTTGCTGATATAGCCCAGGCCCATGCCGAGCAAAGTGACTGCAAGGCCGGTGAGCAACATGGGCAATGCTGCGCTGAAATCAATATGGGTACGGGACAGAGAATGGAACAGCAGGGCAGGAAAAAAGACGAAATAGATGAGCCGCTCCAGCCCGCGCCAACCTTCTTCGGTAACTCCGGAAACCTGTTTTAGCAGTGTGCCCAACAGGATTAACGCGAAGATGGGCAGGATGATTAGGGTAATGCTCATGAACAGAGTAGAGCCGCGGGAGGCAGAGCGCAGCGGCGACTGGCGCGGAGCCGGGCAGGGGGGGTGTGGTCAGGTCGTCGTGGACGAGGTGTCCCCATACACCTGGGCGAGCAACTTGCGCAAAGCGTCATGGCGGTCATGTAGGTCTTTTGCCAGTTGGCTGGCGATGACGAACTGGAAGCGGCAGCCTATATCCGAATCCGGTTGATAAAGCAGCAGGTAAGCCGAGAAGGGCATGCTTGCCACCGTCACCGGCCCGTCCGCCTGGCAAGTGCCGATGGCTGGCTTGCCTTCGGAAATGGAGGCGATGCCGAAGAATTCACCGGGCTCGATGGTCTTGAGGGTGTAGTAGCGGCCACCACTACCGTAATGGCCTACCTTGATCTTGCCGTCCAGCAGCAGGTAAAGGTCTTTGTTGAGTTTGTCCTGGTAAATGAACACGTGGTGGTTGGGGTACTCCTCCACGCGCATGGCGGCGGCCACGTGGTCCACGTCAGCGTCGGACAGGTATTGGAAACTGGGTAGGGAACGTAGGAAGTTACGTAGCAGCATCAGTGCACTCCCAGCATCGACTTGATGAACTCCACCACCCCATGCGGGTGTTGGCCGAGTTCGTTCCATGGTACGGAAAGATCACCCATGATCAGCATCTGGCCGTGGGGATCGATGACCGGATTGTTGGCGGCGGCATGGAGACGACGCATCATCATCTGGATGAATGCGTGGGTGAGCCGGCAGACGGCGATGGAATCCTCCGCCATGAGTGCCTCGAAATCCGCGAAGGTCAAGCGGGCAACATCAGTTTCCTCAAGGGCGGTGACGGTGCTGGATGCACGTCGGATACCGCTGAAATAGGCCAGTTCACCGCACCAGTTGCCCGGAAGCAACTCCCCAAGGACGATACTGTGCCCACCCGCTTCCACGGCCAGGGAGAGCCGTCCGGAGAGCACAAGATTGAATGCATCGATGGGAGCCTGGTCCTGTATCAAAACGGTACCGGCGGAGATGCCATGGATGGTGATACGGTCCAGCAGAGGCTTGATGTGCTCCACACCGAGTTGATCGGTGAGCTCAGGGAGGTGTTTGAACAGGGCTTGTTCGATCATTTCGTTTCCATTCCCTCGCAGTCTAGGATGCTTCGTGCAATTTGCTCATGACGAGGCAAGTCGCGACATGACGGCATGGAGATCTTCGCCGCTGCGAGTGTCTTCCCAGCCGGATCCACTCCATCGAAAATGGAAGCCGCCGCTTTTTGCCGCCACCCATATCTCCTGGGCGGCCGACTGTTTGTTGACGACGATCTGGGTGCCGTCATCCAAGTCGATTTCCATAACGCCGCCAGTCGCGAATTCGTAATCGATATCAGACTCTTCCAGGCGTGCTTCGATGGCTGCCAAGGCCGCATCAGCCAGCCGGTGATACTCGCGTTCGTCCATGGTTTCCCTCATGCTAGACTTCAGCGAGATTTTAAGGGTTTGCCATGCGTTTGCTCGTTCTCTTTTTCTCCCTGTTTCTCTTGGCCGGATGCGGTAAGAAAGGTCCGTTGTACATGCCTGACGGTCCGGCCCAACCGATAACTACCCAGCCAGCCCAGAAATGAACGCTCTCTCTCGTCGGGGTGGTGTGCTCCACGTGGAGGACGTGCCGCTCGAAACCATAGCCGCCGAATTTGGCACGCCTTGCTATGTCTATTCCAGAGCCGCCCTGGAAGCGTCCTATCGTGCGTATGACCAAGCACTGGCGGGCCGCCGTCATTTGATTTGCTACGCGGTCAAGGCAAATGCCAGTCTGGCCATTCTCAACCTGTTCGCGCGCCTGGGCGCCGGTTTTGACATCGTTTCCGGTGGTGAACTCGCGCGCGTTCTGGCAGCCGGCGGTGATCCCGAAAAAATTGTTTTCTCTGGCGTGGGCAAACGTGAGCAAGAAATGCGCTCAGCGCTGGAGGCGTGTATTCATTGCTTCAATGTGGAGTCGGAAAGTGAGTTGGTGCGACTGAATCGCGTGGCTGGCGCAATGGGTGTCATTGCGTCCATCAGCCTGCGCGTGAATCCCAATGTGGATGCAAAAACCCATCCCTACATTTCCACCGGACTCAAAGAAAGCAAATTCGGGATCGCCCACGATCAAGCCCTGCGCGTGTATCGCGAAGCGGCTGGCATGCAGCATCTCAAGGTGGTCGGCATCGATTGCCACATCGGTTCCCAACTCACCGAGGTGGCGCCTTTTGCGGAAGCCCTGGATCGTGTACTGGAATTGGTGAGAGCGTTGGAGGGAGAGAGTATCCGACTCGATCACATCGATATCGGTGGTGGTGTCGGCATTCGTTATCGTGATGAGGAACCGCCGGCCTTGGCCGAATACGCACAAGTGTTGCTGAGCCGTTTGGCAGGACGTCATGAGACCCTGATCATTGAGCCTGGCCGTTCACTGGTCGGCAATGCAGGGTGGCTGCTTACTCGGATCGAGTACCTCAAGCATGGAGAGGCGAAGGACTTCGCGATCGTTGACGCGGCCATGAACGATCTGATGCGGCCGGCCTTGTACGATGCTTGGCATGACATCCTGCCTGTTGCTTTGCGCGACACAGAAACACGGTCCTATTCCATAGTCGGCCCCGTCTGTGAGAGTGGCGATTTCCTGGGCCACGACAGGGATCTTGCCGTCGCCGAAGGCGACCTGCTGGCGGTCTGTTCAGGTGGCGCATATGGCATGAGCATGAGCTCCAACTACAACACTCGTCCGCGAGCAGCGGAAGTCATGGTGGATGGCGCGACGGCCAGTGAAATCAGGGCAAGAGAGAGTCTTGAGTCGTTATCCATGCATGAACGCATGCTGTCCTGATTGCATACATGCAACAAAAAATCGCTGGAAGGCGCGCAGACACTTGCTTTGCGCGCTTTTTTTTGTTCTACAATCCGGCCACGCCTCATGAGCGCGTGGAAATGCTTGAGGCATAAGGCTTTCCGGCCGATTACCCCTTCATCATCAGAGGAGTCAGATATGCCCGCTGCAAAAACTGCAAAGAGCCCTGCCAAGTCCACCGCGAAGAAAGCCGCTGCCCCTGTGACGGCGAAACCTGCAGCCGCAGCAGCTGCTGCTCCCGCCAAGAAGGCCGCTGCGCCCAAGGCTGCTGCTCCCGCCAAGAAGGCCGCTGCGCCCAAGGCTGCCGCTCCCGCCAAGAAGGCCG
>CAZEOR010000317.1:0-3997 GCA_964513695.1 uncultured Thiobacillus sp. | reverse complement strand
AAAGGCAAAGCCTCCAACCTCTGGCAGGCAGTCGAAGCCAGCGACATACCGGCTTACTACTTGTGGCAAATTCAAAACCAACTGGTGGTATCTGGTACCACGCAGGCGTGCCTGGATGTCTCCGACGGCAAGGAAGGCATCTTCCTGGAAGTCAGCAAGTTCGTCGACACAGAAGCGCGTATCGACGCAGCCTGGGAAGCCTTCTGACCCAGCATGGCATCAGACACACAACCACCGCTGACCGACAAGGACAAGGTGATGCGCGAGGATGCCGCCAGGCAGGCAGCTGCAAAAAGCTACAAGGCGCCAAAGGCCAAGTCAGATGCCGTGGCTGACAAGCTAGATGCCTCCATGGCAGCACTTATCGAACTGCCGAACCATCACAGCGAGACGGGCACACATATGACAGTCACACGGTACTGGAAACAAGGCAGCGTGGATTACAAGAAAGTGCCTGGCCGGTGTGAAACTGGAGCGATATCGCTGCAAGGCGCGGGAGGAGGTGTGGGTGGCAGCGACGAAGTGAAATTCGTGCCCAAGGCTTCGGCCCTGGGTTTAACTACGTGCCGGGCTAGCCCGGTGCTAGCCCAGGAGAAAGGCAAACCGAAATTGTTGCCCTAAGTGCTTGTTTATATGGTGGTGATGGGCGGAATCGAACCGCCGACCTGTGGGTTATGAATCCACCGCTCTAACCGTCTGAGCTACATCACCACGGCAGAAAAGAGGCGCGGATTATCCGGGCGGCACCCTGCTATGTCAATGATTGAGCGGGGAAACTCCGATGCACGCCGGCCCATAGAATAGCCCTATGCACTATGCGCTTGATTTTATCTGACTAAATCACTATGGTATTGACCAGGGCGCCTTCGAAAGCGCTTTTTATTCGGCCCCATATATCAGTATTTGCTTATTTACTTGAGGAGAATGCGATGTCTGCTTTGATCAATGGTTTCAACAACGAGGGCGTGGTGACCATCAACCGGGTGATCCTGCGCGCCGAATACAGCACCGACGATCTGGAAATGCGGGTGGCGGAACTGTGCGAGAACGTGAAGACCTACCATTCCGAGACCGGCTTCGTGGGCGGCTTCGTGGCCATGAACTCGGGTCAGGTGTCCAACGAAGGCTCAACCGTCGGCCAGCCTGTGGACAGCCCCATGAAAGGCCGGGAAGCCTTGATCGTCACCTTCTGGCGGTCCTTCGATGACCATGAGAAGAGCCATCGTTCCGAAACCTTCCAGCCCCTGTTCCAGCGCGTCCTGGACCTGTGCGAGAACGGCAACGAGGAGATCGCCTACAACATGCTGTGGTCCGGCAAGGCCTACAGCGCCAAGGAAGCCCGCGAGGCGCGCGCCGCCAAGGAACGCTACCTGAAGGCGGCGTGATTCCGGGAAGGCTGCCCGCTCAGGGCAGCCGGAGCGTGGCCTGTCGGCCGGCCAGCAGACCGGCCTGGCGCGGGATCGCCACCTCGATGCCAAAGCGGCCGTCCGCCTGGACGGACAAACCGGCCACCTTGCCCTTCAATATTTTGCCGGCCACCTGCACTTCAGCTTCCCCGCCGATGCGAACTGTCTCTACCTGGGTTGCATCGGCCTGGGCGCGGGCGATCAATTCGTCGGCGCGTGCCACGCTGAACACAGCGGCTGGCTGGCACTGGCTGGTGATGACCATACCCGGTTCACCTGGGCGGGCCAGGATGAGGGCGTCGAAAGGTGCATGCAATTCAGATTCCGCCAACAACCGGCGGGCGCGTTCCAGCCGCGCCTGAACGGCGGCCAATCCCGACTGGGCACGGGCGAAACGCAGTTTCGCGGCATCCAGTTCGGTGGTGGCGGATACAGTGCGGGCATAGAGTTCCTGTACCCGGTCCAGGTCACGTTTCGCATCCGCGTGTTCTTCACTGATGCGGTCCAGATCGGCGCGGTTCTCCGCAATAGTGGTCTTGAACAGGGTGGGCTCCAGACTGGCCAGCAATTCGCCCTTTTTGACCACTTGGCCGGCACGGGCATGGACCTGGTCGAGAACCCCGGACACAGGCAGGGTGAGCGATACCCGGCCGGACCAGTCAAGCACCGCGGGAAATTCTGCGGCAAGCGGCGGCGCTGTATGCAGCAGCAGCCCGGCGGCCAATAACGGGGCGAGCTTCGTTCGAATCACTTTTTCTCCTCGGAGTTCACGGACACCGCCAACCTGGTCAAGGCTTCCGGGCCGCCCAACAAAGCCTCCAGACGCGCCCAGGCCAGAGCCAGACGGTATTCGACTGCGCGCTTGCGCAGTTTCGCCATCTGGGTTTCCGCCATGCTGTTGCCCAGGTTGGTCTTGAGTTCCAGTTCGTATTCAGCCCGCGCCCGCTCCAGGGCCATGTCCCGATAGGCAGCATTAACCGCGACGCCGCGCCGCTCACTTTCAAGCAGATACTGGATCTCCTCACGTACTTCAAGCACAGCCTGACGCAGTTCCATGACAAGCTTGTCATGCTGGGCCTGAAGTTCGTGGAAGCGGGCCTGTTCCTTGCCGAGGCGCGCGTCGTCGCGGCCCCCCTGCCAGAGCGGCCAGACGAAGTTCAGTCCGGCACGCAGGTTGTCTCGCGTTGAACTTTCCCTGGTCCAGGCTGCCGCCTCGGCCTCGAATTCCAGGCTCGGTCGGTAATCCGCCCGAACAGCATCTAGGCGGCTGGTGGCGGCCGCCAACAACTGGCGCTGGGCGAGCAGGCGGGGATTTTGTGTCAGCACCTTTGACAACAGGGGCTCGAATTCGGGCAACATGCGCTCGTTGAGGGGCAACAGCGGGTCCGCCAAGTCCTCCAGCACAGTCCCGGGGCGGTTCATGGCCGCGCCTAGCAGCATGCGCTTCTCCCGCAACTTGCGGCGGGTGTCGTTGCGCTTGGTGCGAATGTCCATGTAGCGGCTTTCCAGTTCCGTCAGTTCCCAGGGGGCCAACTGGCCTAGCGCCTGACGGTCCTTGGCGTTGTCCCAACTGACATAGGCCACCGCCAGGAATTCGGTGTCCGCCGCATCCTGCATGTCGGCGAGCAACACATCAAAATAGCGGGCCATCAGGGCCAGCCTGCGCTGGGCGCGGACGTCGAGCAGTTGCAGGCCACGGGCATCGCTCTCCTGGCCGCTGGCAAGCTGGTTGGCTTGCTGGCGGCCGAAATCCAGCAGGGTTTTGCGCGCGTTCAACTTGGCTTGGTGGTCGGGATGGAAGCGGTCGTTGTAGAACGCGTTGCGTCCACTGCGCAGGCTGGCTTCCAGGCTAATGCGGAAATCGTTCAGGCTGTCGGCCAGCATGGCCTCCGCCCTGGCGCTTTCCTGCTGGGCCAGGGCCAAATCCAAGTCGGGATGGGGTGCGTCCGCCGTTGCCAGCACCGCCTCAAGGGTCAGGGCCTTATCGGCACCCGTCGCCGCTCCGGCGAACAGAGCCAGAACCAGGAACCAGCCTCGCCTCATTGAGGTTTGCCCTGTTTTTTGTAGATGTTGAACGGAACGTTGTTTTTGTAGGCGCCTTCCACTACGTAGCGGCCCAGCAGCAGGAATTCGTCCACGGTCTGGGTGGCGCCGGTGAAGCGGGTGATGGCGTTGCCCTCCAAGTCGAAGAAGATGAACACAGGCGTGGCGCGGGCGCGCTGCTCCAGGGCAAATGCCTTCTCCGTAGTGGCCTTGCCCTTGAAATCGACCATCGGGGTATCACCCTTCACATCCATGTCATAGATCAGGAAGTGTTTGCGGAAGTAGTCCTGGACCTCGCTCTGGTTGAGCACATTGGCCTTCATGCGGGCACAGAAAGGGCAGTCGTCCATCTCGAACATGATCAGTACACCCTGCTTGCCTTCCTGTTTTGCGGTGGCGAGTTCGTCCTTGAAGTCACCCAGCTTGGACATGAAGAAATGGCTGTGGGGATCGCGCACCTCAGCCTGGGCGAGAGGATGGATGGCAAAGAGGGCCAGGACGAGCAGCAGCCAGCGCATGTCTTAATCCTTATTTCTTGGTGGTGATAT
>CAZEOR010000316.1:0-4006 GCA_964513695.1 uncultured Thiobacillus sp. | reverse complement strand
CCTGGACGACGGCCAGTGCCACCTGTTGACGACGATGGGCCTGAGCGGCGCGTTGCACTCCAGGCAGAGGCTGAAGGGCTTGGCGCAGCCGGCCAGGTCCAGACGCCGGAAGATTTCTCCGAACTGCTGCCCAGGCTTGAGGGCATGCACGAAGCAACCGTGGGTGACCGCCTTGCGCTTGAGCAGCTCGATATCCCGCGTCAGATCGACACGGTTTTCTTGCTGAGCCAGGGTGACAATGCAGTCATCTTGGAAATGGTTGTCATAAAGGGTGTCAAAGCCGGTTACCGGGCTGTCGCGGATGTCTCCTGGCGCTCCGCTAGGGTGTTTTACCTGCCAGCCGCTGGGCGATCTCGCCGTTGCACTGTGTGCCCAGGTGCCGGTAGGACTCCGGGTTGTCGATGGTCTGGTGGAGCGGACTGGACAAGCCTTCGTAGGCATATTTTACCTGCTGATAAAAGCGCCCCCGGAGCCGTTCCGGATTTCGGGTTCCTTCACGCCCCAGTTCATCCTCGTTGAAGATCACCAGGGTCAGAGCGCGTATTTCATCGGGAAGTTTGCGCAGCACCTCCAGGTCGTACAACTGATGCAAGCGCTCATGGCCCAGAACGACACCATAGCCGCAGGAGTCACGGGGGAATTCCCTTGCGACGTAAATGATGGGCGAGGTCTTGATGCGAGTGGTCATGCTCATCCGATTTGCCGTTCCTGCTGGTGCCGGCCGGGAGAACTCCAGTTCCGTCCTGAACCGGTTCTGGAACAGCCCGAGACCGTATGCGGCGGGAAATCCGCCCTTCGCCTGAGCCTGGGTGATCTCACTGATGGACTTGGAATGGTCGATGACCAATTCCCCATGCTCGATGATGACCCGGTTGGAGACTTCCCAGGCGAGGCACGTCCCGGCCCTGAGCACGAGGAAAACAAGGAAAACAGGAAATATCGGCGTGTGCATGGAAAGAGTGGCGACAGAACAAGCCTTGTTTACGGCAGCACACCGAGGGATGTTGAGCCATATTCGACTGGACGCCCCATATCCCACCTATAGGGCAGGGTTTCTCGTCCCGGGACTGCCCATTTTCACTGGTGCAGAGCAGCATTAATTTCGAACTTGTGCACATGTGAGGGCTTGACAGTGACAATTCTTCCCGGTACCTGGATGCGCATTGCCACCATCTTTCAAGTCCTTGTTTTTTCTATTGAAATTTCCTGCATAAAAAATAATTCATCGCCATAAGTTCCCGATTCTTAAGCTTTTTTTACAGATATCCGGGGAGTTTTCAACATAGTTATCCACAAGCACGGTGGACAACCGGGAAAGCACGTTTCGGATGAACTGGTTCATTCGTACTTCTGTGAATCAACTTTAAGAAAAGCCTCCAATTGAGGCTCAATCCGGGATGGCCAGCCACACTCGAAGACGCTGGACCCAGCGGAGAAGTTACATCCTCTCCCAAGCTGGCAAACCCCCTTTCCGACCACAGCGTTACTAGCAACCAGGTTCTTGTGAACCACATGACGCCGGGAACAATTGCCGGATGTGCGCTGCCGGCTTTCAGGCTACGCCATACGCATGGGAGAATAAGCATTTGCTAATTTACTGGTATTTCGCAGGCCATCTCAGCCTCTCCTACCAAGACGAGCCCGCGCCGAATCGACAAGGACATACGCGTGACCACCACTCTCGCCGGACAGCCCCCCGGCAGTAATTCAACCCCCATCCACGAGGAAGTCCGCACCACCACCTGCTACATGTGCGCCTGCCGCTGCGGCATCAAAGTGCACCTGAAGAACGGGGAAGTGCGCTTCATCGAGGGCAACGCCGACCATCCGCTGAACCAGGGTGTGCTCTGCGCCAAGGGTTCCAGCGGCATAATGAAGCAGTATTCGCCGGGGCGATTGACCCGGCCGTTGCGGCGCAAGGCGGGGGCCGACCGGGGCGCGGGGGAGTTCGAGCCCATCTCCTGGGAAGAAGCCTTTTCGATCCTGGAAGAACGTCTGGCGAAAATCCGCGCCACCGATCCGAAGAAGTTCGCCCTGTTCACCGGCCGCGACCAGATGCAGGCCCTGACCGGACTGTTCGCGCGCCAGTTCGGCACGCCCAACTACGCGGCCCACGGCGGCTTCTGCTCGGTCAACATGGCGGCGGGCCTGATCTACACCATCGGCGGCTCGTTCTGGGAATTCGGCGGGCCGGACCTGGACCGGGCCAAGCTGTTCGTCATGCTGGGCACGGCGGAGGACCACCACTCCAATCCCATGAAGATGGCCCTGTCCAAGTTCAAACGGAATGGCGGCCGCTTCATTTCCATCAACCCGGTGCGCACCGGCTACTCCGCCATCGCCGACGAGTGGGTGCCGATCCGCCCCGGCACCGACGGCGCCCTGCTGCTGGCCCTGATCCACGAGATCATCAAACAGGGCCTCTACGACCGGGATTTCCTGGTCAACTACAGCAACTCGGCGGAACTGGTGAACCAGGACCCGAGGAGCCCGGAATACGGCATGTTCGTGCGTTTCGAGGTACCGCCGGAGGAAGGCTGTTTCGACCCGCAGAACAAGCTGTGGTGGGACCGGGAGATGGACCGGCCGGTGTCCACCCAGACCCCCGGCGTCGATCCTTTCCTGCTGGGCGAATTCAAGCTGGCCGACGGCACGCCGGTGAAGCCCGCCTTCCAGCTGCTCACCGAGAGGGTGGAGCACTACACGCCGGAATGGGCCGCCGGCATCACCGGCATCCCGGTCGAGACCATCAAGCGCCTGGCCCACGAGATGGGGGTCACCGCCCGTGACCAGAAGATCGAGCTGCCCATCGCCTGGACCGACGTGTGGGACAACGAGCACAGCACGGTGACCGGCAACCCGGTGGCCTTCCACGCCATGCGCGGCCTAGCCGCCCACTCCAACGGTTTTCACAGCATCCGTGCCCTGGGTATCCTCATGTCGCTGCTGGGCACCATCGACCGGCCCGGCGGCTTCAGGCACAAGGCGCCCTTCCCCCGGCCCATCCCGCCCTGCGCCAAGACGCCGAAAGGACCGGAGGACGTGCGGCCGGACACGCCGCTCAACGGCATGCCTCTGGGCTGGCCCGCCGACCCGGACGATCTCTTCGTGGACGAGGCCGGCGCGCCGGTGCGCATCGACAAGGCCTTCTCCTGGGAATATCCGCTGTCGGTGCACGGCCTCATGCACAACGTCATCACCAACGCCTGGCGCGGCGACCCGTACAAGATCGACACCCTGCTCATCTTCATGGCGAACATGGCGTGGAACTCGACGATGAACACCGTCGAGGTGCGCAAGATGCTGAACGACAAGGAAGAGGATGGAAGCTACAAGATCCCCTTCATCGTCGTCGCCGACGCCTTCCAGTCGGAAATGACCGCCTTCGCCGACCTGGTGCTGCCAGACACCACCTATCTCGAACGCCACGACGCCATGTCCATGCTGGACCGGCCCATTTCCGAATTCGACGGCCCTGTGGATTCGGTGCGCATCCCGGTGCTGCCGGTGACGGGCGAGTGCAAGCCGTTCCAGGAGGTGCTGATCGAGCTGGGTTCGCGCCTGAAACTGCCCGCCTTCACAACAAAGGAAGGTACCCGCAAGTACCGCGACTACCCGGAGTTCATCGTCAACTTCGAGACCTCGCCCGGTTCCGGCATCGGTTTCCTGGCTGGCTGGCGCGGCAAGGGCGGCGAGAAATCCATGAAGGGCGAGCCCAACCCGAACCAGTGGCAGATGTACGAGCAGAACAACTGCGTCTTCCACTACCACCTGCCCAAGTCCTACCAGTACATGCGCAACTGGAACCAGGGCTACCTGCAATGGGCCCAGGCCCACGGCATGACCCGCCATGCCGAGCCCATCAACATCCACATCTATTCCGAGGTGCTGCAGAAGTTCCGCCTCGCAGCACAAGGCAAGACCGACGGCCGCCAGCCGCCGGAACACCTGAAGAAACGGGTGGAAACCTACTTCGACCCGCTGCCCTTCTACTACGAGCCCCTGG
>CAZEOR010000315.1:0-4024 GCA_964513695.1 uncultured Thiobacillus sp. | reverse complement strand
GGGGCCTGTGGCGCAAGGGCGAACTGAACCCGGAATCCAACGTGCAGTTCGGCGAAGGCGGTGCCGGCACGTTCTCGGACGGCAAGCTCTACAGCCAGATCAAGGATCCCCAGCATCACGGCCGCAAGGTGCTGGAGGAATTCGTGAAGGCGGGCGCGCCCAAGGAAATCCTTTATGTGAGCAAGCCCCACATCGGCACCTTCAAGCTGGTGTCCATGGTGGAGCACATGCGCGCCACCATCGAGAGCCTGGGCGGCGAGATCCGCTTCCAGAGCCGGGTTGTCGACGTGGAGATCGAAGCCGGGCAGATCAGAGCCGTGGTCCTGGCCGACGGCGAGCGCATCGCCGCCGGCCACGTGGTTCTGGCCCTGGGCCATAGCGCGCGGGATACCTTCCGCATGCTCCATGCTCGTGGCGTCTACATCGAGCCCAAGCCCTTCTCCGTGGGTTTCCGTATCGAGCATCCCCAGTCCCTCATCGACCGTTGCCGCTTTGGTGACAAAGCCGGAGACCCGACCCTGGGCGCCGCCGACTACAAGCTGGTCTACCACGCCGGCAACGGCCGCTCCGCCTACAGTTTCTGCATGTGCCCGGGCGGCACGGTGGTGGCTGCAACCTCCGAGGAAGGCCGGGTGGTGACCAACGGCATGAGCCAGTATTCCCGCAACGAGCGCAACGCCAACGCCGCCATCGTCGTGGGAATCACGCCGGAGGACTTCCCCGGCGACGTGAAAACCAATCCCCTGGCCGGCATGGACTTCCAGCGCCACTGGGAGGAGAGGGCGTTCCAGGCGGGCGGCGGCGGCTATGCCGCGCCGGCCCAGAAGGTGGGGGATTTCCTCGCCGGCCGGCCCTCCACCGGACCCGGCTCGGTGCTTCCCTCCTACACCCCTGGCGTGCACTGGACCGACCTGTCCACCTGCCTGCCCGACTACGTCATCGCCACCATTCGCGAAGCCCTGCCCGCCTTCGACAAGCAGATCAAGGGCTTCGCCATGGACGACGCGGTGCTGACCGGCGTGGAGACGCGCACCTCCTCGCCGATCCGCCTCACCCGGGGCGACGACTACCAGAGCCTCAACACCCGTGGCCTCTATCCGGCCGGCGAAGGTGCGGGCTATGCCGGCGGCATCCTGTCGGCGGCGGTGGACGGCATCAAGGTGGCGGAAGCGGTGGCCTTGAGCATGGTGGCGGGCAAGCCGTGATTTTCCCCTCAGCCGCCGATCCGGCCGCGATTATTCCGGGTGCAGCCGGATGTCTGTGCGTGAATGGGATCCCCCCCTTTGTAAAAGGGGGGGTAGGGGGGATTTCCACGCCGGTTGGCCAGGCAATCGCCGCGAAATCCCCCTCGGTCCTCCTTTGAAAAAGGGGGAAGAAATGCAGCGCCCGCCAACTATTCCCCGCGTCGTGGTCATCGGCGGCGGCCCGGCCGGGCTGATGGCGGCGGAAACCCTGCTCCGGGGTGGCGCCCGGGTCGATCTGTACGACCGCATGCCCTCCCTGGGCCGCAAGTTCCTGCTGGCCGGGCGGGGCGGCCTCAACCTGACCCATTCCGAACCCCGGGACGCCTTCCTGTCCCGCTACGGTGCTCGTCGCCAGGACATCGAACCCCTGCTCAGCGCCTTCGGCCCCGAGGATCTGCGCGCCTGGGCCGAAAGGCTGGGCGTGGACACCTTCGTCGGCAGTTCCGGACGTGTGTTTCCACGGGAGATGAAAGCCGCGCCTTTACTGCGGGCCTGGCTGCATCGCCTGCGGGAGGCCGGCGCGCGCTTTCATGTGAGCCATCGCTGGCTGGGTTGGGAAGGGGACGCGCTGTGCTTCGCCGGTCCGGAGGGCGAGGTGCGGGTCCGCGCCGACGCGGTGGTCCTGGCCCTGGGTGGGGGAAGCTGGTCGAAATTCGGTTCCGACGGTGCCTGGGTGCCTTTGCTGGCCGGGTGGGATATCCCCGTGGCGCCCCTCAGGCCCGCCAACTGCGGTTTCGATGTGGGCTGGAGCGTCCATTTCCGCGAGCGTTTCGCGGGACAGCCGGTGAAGCCGGTCGTGTTGGCGTTCACCGATGCGGCCGGCGACACGGAGCGCCGCCAGGGCGAATTCGTGGTGACTGAAACTGGCGTGGAAGGCAGCCTGATTTACAACTTTTCCGCACGCTTGCGGGATGCCATCGAGGCCATGGGCAGCGTCCTGATCCACCTGGATCTGGCGCCCGGCTGGGACTTGCCGCGCCTGACCGGGGAGATCGCCCGGCCGCGCGGGGCCCGTTCCATGTCCAGCCACCTGCAAAGTAGGATCGGCCTCAAGGGTGTGAAGACCGGCCTGCTGCGGGAGCTGCTGCCGGCCAGGGATTTCGCCGATCCCGCGCGCCTTGCCGCCGCCATCAAGGCGCTGCCCCTGCGCCTGACCGCGCCCCGGCCCTTGGAAGAAGCCATCAGCAGCGCTGGTGGCGTGGAATTCGGCGCCCTGGATGAACGATTGATGATCCGTGCTCTGCCCGGCGTGTTTTGCGCTGGCGAGATGCTGGACTGGGAAGCGCCCACCGGCGGCTACCTGCTCACCGCCTGTTTTGCCGGCGGCCGCGCGGCGGGGACGGGCGTCCTGGGCTGGCTGGCGGGAGAACGATGATGCATATCTGGGTCGATGCCGACGCCACGCCAGCCGTCATCAAGGACATCCTTTTCCGCGCCGCCGAACGGCGCAAGATGGCCATGACCCTGGTGGCCAACAAGCTACTGAAAGTGCCGCCTTCCTTCTACATCAAGGCGCTTCAGGTGCCCCACGGTTTCGACGTGGCGGACAGGGAGATCGCCAGTCGCCTGGAAGCGGGCGATCTGGTCATCACGGCGGATATTCCCCTGGCCGCCCAGGTCATCGAAAAGGGCGGTCATGCCCTGAACCCGCGCGGCGAGTTCTACAGCAAGGAGAACATTCGGGAGATTCTGAACATGCGGGATTTCATGGAGGAATTGCGCGGCGCCGGCCTGACGTCGTCGGGTCCGGCCGCGTTCTCCCAGGCGGATCGCCAAGCCTTCGCCAATCAGCTGGATCGGTTCTTGGCGAAGGCCGGAGGGTGAGTTCGCTCCCTTGCAAAGGGGGAAGAAAAGTACCCGCTCAGAAACTGGTCGCCTCGATTTCCAGGTAGGCCTTGTTGATGTTGCCGCCCATCTGCTCGTCGAAGTGCTTCAGGGTCTTCCATTCGGTCAGGTCCAGCTTCTTGCGGATCTCGCTGTCGGTGAGGCCCTGCTTGAAGCCGGCCTCGATGCCGGCGTAGAGACCGCTCATGCGCTTGTGCATGGCCGCGGCCTCCTGCTTGCTCAGGAGCGGGCCGTGCCCGGGGACGATGGCCTTGATCGGCAGGGACTGCACCTCGCCCAGAGCCTTGATCCATTCCTTCAGGTTGGCGTCACGGAAATTTGGGGTGACCTTGTTGACGATGATGTCGCCGGATAGCAGCACCTGATCATCCGGCAGCCATATCATCAGGTCACCCAGGGTGTGGGCGGCTTCCGGCACCCAGAACACCATCTTCACACCGTTGAGGGTGACTTCTGTTTTGCTGTTCTTGGCGTAGGTCTCGCTGGCGGGGACGGATTTGGTGTTGGGGAATTTGCGGCCTACCAGACCCTCGATCATGGCGATCCATTCCGCGCCGGTGGACTCCACCAATTTGCGGCATTCCTCGGAACTCAGCACCTTGGCGCCGGGGAAGGCGGTGTTGCCCAGGCTGTGGTCGCCGTGGTGGTGGGTGTTGATGACGTGGGTGACGGGCTTCTTGGTGAGCCCGGCCACGGTCTTGGCCAGCATGGTGCCGATCTCGTCGGTGAAGCCGGTATCGACGATGATGGCGCCGCTGTCGCCGATCAGCAGCACGCTGTTGACCATGTAGCCCTGGTTCTTCTTGTCGGGCAGTTCCATGGGGCCCAACAGGGCGTAGACGCGATCATTGACCTTGACCACCTTGGGGGCGGGAATCTTGGCCGGTGCGGCCAGGAGGTTGAAGCTCAGCAACAGGCCGGCCAGGAACATCAGG
>CAZEOR010000314.1:0-4030 GCA_964513695.1 uncultured Thiobacillus sp. | reverse complement strand
GGGCAGGCCGGCGCACCCGGCAAACGCGCGTCGCCCCTGGTTTCCATCGACCGGCTCGGCCTGAAAGTGTCCGATCTGGATGCCGCCACCCGTGAGGTGCTGGACCTGAACGGGGGCGTGCTGGTGGAGGAAATCGGAGCCGGCCCCGCCGCCAGCGCCGGAATCCAGGTGGGGGATATTCTGCTGAAGCTGGGGCGCTATCCGGTGGACAGCGCCACTCAGTTCCTGGAGATGGCCGTCAAACTGCCCGCGGGCCAGCCGGTCCCGTTGCTGGTGCGGCGCCAGGATAGCGCCACGTTCGTGCCGCTCGCCTTGCCCAAGGCGGAGTAGGCCGGGGCGCAGGATTGCTGTTGGCCGCGCGCGGCGCGTTGCGGCGTTTTTTCCATCGATAGGGGTTGTCTCCCGCCGTTCTCCGAACCGGCACGCCCCCCGTCCCGGTGTAAAATCCGTCCATTTTTTGCAGCAGGTACCAATCATGGCCGGACATTCAAAATGGGCGAACATCCAGCACCGCAAGGGGCGCCAGGATGAGAAGCGGGGCAAGATTTTTTCCAGGTACGCCAAGGAAATCACCGTGGCGGCCAAGATGGGCGGGGGCGACCCCAGTTTCAATCCGCGCCTGCGCCTGGCCATCGACAAGGCCAAGTCGGAGAACATGCCTAACGACAACATCGACCGGGCGGTGAAAAAGGGCACCGGCGAACTGGAGGGGGTCAGCTACGAGGAAATCCGTTACGAGGGCTACGGCCCCGGCGGCGCGGCGGTGATCGTGGATTGCCTGACCGACAACCGGGTGCGTACCGTGGCCGACGTGCGCCACGCCTTCTCCAAGTGCGGCGGCAACCTGGGTACCGACGGTTCCGTGGTGTTCCAGTTCAAGCATTGCGGCCAGATCGTTCTGGCCCCCGGCGCCAGCGAGGACCAGGTCATGGACGTGGCCCTGGAGGCGGGTGCCGAGGACGTGATCAGCGACGAGGACGGCTCCATCGAGATCATCACCGCACCCACCGGCGACTTCACCACGGTCAAGGAGGCGTTGGTGAAGGCCGGCTTCAAGCCGGAAATCGACGGCATCGTCATGAAGGCCCTGAACGAGACGGACGTCTCCGGCGACGACGCGGTCAAGTTCCAGAAGATGCTGGACATGCTGGACGACCTGGACGACGTCCAGGACGTCTACACCTCGGCGATCCTGCCCGAGTGAGACTCCTCGGCCTGGATCCCGGACTCCGCGTCACCGGTTACGGTGTCATCGACAAGGATGGCCAGAAGTTGACCTATGTGGCCAGCGGCGTGGTGCGTACCGAAACCGGGGAACTGCCGGCGCGGATCAAGATCATCTTCGACGGCGTGATGGAAGTGCTGGACCAGTTCCGGCCGGACGTCTCGGCCATCGAGAAGGTGTTCGTCAACGTCAATCCCCAGTCCACCCTGCTTCTCGGCCAGGCACGGGGCGCGGCCATCGCGGCCCTGACCAGCGCCAGCCAGCCTGTTTTCGAGTACACGGCGCTACAGGTCAAACAGGCGGTGGTGGGCAATGGCCACGCGGACAAGCAACAGGTGATACACATGGTGAAGCGACTCTTGAACCTGCCGGCGGAACCCCGATCGGACTCGGCCGATGCCCTGGCCTGCGCTATCTGCCACGCCCACGGCGGCATGGGCCTGGGCGGGCTGGTCACCGCCACGCGCCGCCGCCGGGCCGGGAGGATGGTATGAGCGCCCCCGCCCGGCTGTCCGAAGGGGGGGCTCTTCCTCCTCTGGGGAGGATGTCGCGCAACGACAGGAGGGTAGTCCCGTGACCAAGGTCGCTGCAGCACCCCTCGAACCCACGCCGGATGCGCTGACCAATCCGGTCAAGCGTTACCTGCTGGCCGCCCGGCCGGCCTTCCTGACCATCGCCCTGGCGGGCTGTCTGCTGGGCTTCGCCACCGCTCTGGACGCCGCCTTCTCCTGGCCCCTGGCCCTGCTCACGGTGCTGCTGGCGGTGGTTACCCAGGCCGGGGTGAATGTGTTCAACGACTACTACGACCACCTTAACGGCACCGATGCGGTCAACGTGGATCGCCTGTTCCCCTTCACCGGCGGTTCCCGCTTCATCCAGAACGGGGTGATGTCGCCGCGCCAGACGCTGGCTTATGCCCTGGTCCTGTTCGGCGGCGTGATCGCCGGCGGGCTCTGGCTGATCGAAATTCGGGGCGCCGGCCTGTTCTGGATCGGGTTGGGTGGCTTGCTGATCGGCTGGGCCTATTCCGCGCCGCCACTCAAGCTGAACAGCCGGGGCCTGGGAGAGATCTGCGTGGCGGTCGGTTTCCTGCTCATCGTCGCCGGCGCGGATTTCGTGCAGCGTGGCGCGCTCTCCACGAAGCCCTGGTTGCTCGGCCTGCCCTATGCCCTGCTGGTGACCAACATCCTCTACATCAATCAGTTCCCGGACCGGGCCGCAGACATCCTGGCCGGCAAGCGCCATTGGGTGGCGCGCCTGGAACCCGCCGTGGCGGCGCGAGGCTACTGGCTGATCATCATGATGTCGGCGCTGGCATTGGCTGGTTTGGTCGGCGCCCGACAGTTGCCGGTTTTTGCCCTGGTTTCCCTGCTGGCCTTGCTGCCGGCGATACAGGCCGGCCGGATTCTCTCCATCCATGCCCATGAGCCGGCCCGGCTTGTGCCTGCCCTGCAAATGACCATTGCGGCTGCCCATCTCCAACCCGTCATTCTTGCGGCCGTCCTGGCTTGGGTGAGTTTGTCGTGATCGGCCGCCTCACCGGCATCCTGCTGGAAAAGCAGCCGCCCCAGGTGGTGGTGGACGTGGCCGGCGTGGGCTACGAGGTGGACGTGCCCATGAGCAGTTTCTACAACCTGCCCGCCACCGGCGAGCGGGTCAGCCTGATCACCCATTTCGTGGTGCGGGAGGACGCCCAGCAGTTGTTCGGCTTCCTCACCCACAAGGAGCGGGAAGCCTTCCGCGCCCTGATCCGCATTTCCGGCGTGGGACCCAAGCTGGCCCTGTCGGTGCTGTCCGGCCTGTCCGTGGACGATCTGGCCCAGTGCGTGGTGATGCAGGACGCGGGGCGCCTCACCCGGGTGCCGGGCATCGGCAAGAAAACGGCGGAACGCCTGCTGCTGGAACTGAAAGGCAAGCTGGCCGATGCCCTGCCCACCGGGCCGGGGGGCGCGCCCACCTCCGCCGGTGTCGCCGCCGATGCCCTCAACGCCCTGCTGGCCCTGGGCTACTCGGACAAGGAAGCTGTGCCGGCCATCAAGCAGTTGCCGGAAGGCCTGAGCCTGGAGGAATCCATCCGCCAGGCGCTGAAACTATTGGCGAAAAAATAAATGCTGGAACCTGACCGCCTGATTCCCGACCGTCTAATCACCCCCGCGCCCGCGTCCAAGGAAGAGGAAGCCCTGGAGCGCGCCCTGCGTCCCCAGCGCCTGGCCGAATACATCGGCCAGGCCCGGGCCAGGGAGCAACTGGAAATCTTCATCCAGGCGGCCAGGAACCGGGGCGAGGCCCTGGACCACGTGCTGCTTTTCGGGCCGCCCGGCCTGGGCAAGACCACTCTGGCCCACATCATTTCCCGGGAGATGGGCGTCAACCTGCGCCTGACTTCCGGCCCGGTGCTGGAACGGGCCGGCGATCTGGCGGCCCTGCTGACCAACCTGGAGCCCAACGACGTCCTGTTCATCGACGAAATCCACCGCCTGAGCCCGGTGGTGGAGGAAATCCTCTATCCGGCCCTGGAGGATTACCAGCTCGACATCATGATCGGCGAGGGGCCGGCGGCCCGCTCGGTGAAGCTGGACCTGCCGCCTTTCACCCTGGTGGGCGCCACCACCCGCGCCGGCATGCTCACCAATCCCCTGCGCGACCGCTTCGGCATCGTCGCCCGGCTGGAGTTCTACTCGCCGGAGGAACTGGCCACCATCGTCGCCCGGTCGGCCCGGCTGCTGGGGGTGGATACCAGCGAGGAGGGCGCCGTGGAGATTGCGCGCCGTTCCCGCGGCACGCCCCGCATCGCCAACCGCCTGC
>CAZEOR010000313.1:0-4038 GCA_964513695.1 uncultured Thiobacillus sp. | reverse complement strand
ACTGGAACATGGACTGGGTGGCCGGCTACCAGGGCCAGATGGGCATCACCCCGGAACTGGCCAAGGGCGCCATCGACATCCGCGACAAGATGGAACAGATCATGAAGGCCGCCGCCGAGGGCGACCTGTGATCAGGCGATGATCTGCACCGCTGTGTGAACCGGGACCTGGTCGAACAGTTCGGCCAGATCACGGTTGCGCATGCGGATGCACCCGTGGGAGCGGGGCACCTGCTCGAAGGTCTCGTCCGGCGTGCCGTGGATGTAGATGTAGCGGCGCATGGAATCGCAACTGCCCAGGCGGTTGTAGCCCGGTTCCTTGCCGGATAGCCAGAGGATGCGCGTCAGTATCCAGTCCCGCTCCGGCAGGGTCGCGCCCAGTTCCGGCGAGTAGATTTCCCCGGTGGGCCGGCGCGCGACGAACACGCTGTTGAGGGGCAGGCCGGCGCCGATCTTCGCGCGCACGATGTGGCGGCCGCGCGGGGTGCAGAAGCTGTTGCGTTCCTCGCCGGCGCCGTTGGCGGCGGTGGAGACCGGATAGACCCGCGCCACCCGGCCGTCGTCGGCGAGGACTTCCAGGGTCTGCTCCGGCAGGCTCACGCGCAGTTTCACTGGTCGGCCCCGTGTTTCGCTTTTCCGCGTCGGCTGGCGAAGAACGCCGACAGCATCGTCCCGCATTCCTCCGCCAGCACGCCGCCCTCCACCGTGGCATGGTGGTTCAGGCGCGCTTCCGCGAACAGGTCCACCACGCTGCCCACCGCGCCGGTCTTCGGGTCCCGGGCGCCGAACACCACCCGCGCCACCCGGGCGTGCATGATCGCGCCGGAACACATGGCGCAGGGCTCCAGGGTCACATAGAGGGTGCTGCCCGGCAGGCGGTAGTTGCCCAGGCGCCGGGCCGCGTCGCGCAGGGCCATGATTTCGGCGTGGGCGCTGGGATCGTGGGCGGAGATGGGCTGGTTGTAGCCGGCGCCGACGATCTCGCCGGCGAGCACGACCACGGCACCCACCGGCACCTCGCCGGCGGCGCCCGCCACCTCGGCCTGGCCAAGGGCGGCGCGCATGAAGCGAATATCGTCATCCAATGCCGGATTCATCTTGTAGGTAGCGCGCGACAGGTCCGGAGACAGGGGTTTCGGGGACATCCGTGGACGCAAGCAACCGGGGTTGGCGCAATCCGCGCGCGCCCGCCCCGAGCTCGCTTCCGGTGCGAATGGTTCGCGCAACACGCCTGGATTGTCCAGTATTCCGCGACTGGAAAGGCATTCGACGTTGGCATGTGGGGTTCCATAACCATGCTTGCTTAGGCTGAATTACCTATCCAAATACTCCGGTATTTGTATTAGTCTGCGCCCACTTCTTTCCCCCGGCTGCCTCGGGCAGTCGTGGATGCCTCGGAGTGGTGCTGAAGTTTCATCCTCATCAACTTGAAGGAGACCTATATGTTGAAAAAAACCGTGCTTGCGCTCCCGATCGCGCTGGCTGTGGCGGGTGTCGTCTACGCCGAACCAGGCATGCTGCCGGAAGACGTGCTGGATGCGCAGATCAAGAAGACCAACAATTCCAGCTACCTGACCCAGAGCCCGCAGAATCTGATGATGATGCCGGACAATCCCGCCTGGGACGTGGTCGAGGAAGGTGAAGCCCTGTTCAAGCAAGCACGCGGTCCGAAGAATGCCTCTTTGGAAAAGTGTGATTTCGGCAAGGGGCCCGGCGTCCTGGAAGGCGCGCTTGTTGAATTGCCGCGATACTTTGCCGATACCGGCAAGGTCATGGACATCGATACCCGTCTGGTGCATTGCATGAAAACGCTTCAGGGCTTCACCAACGACGACGCGGCAATCAAGCAGAAGCATGGTTCCAAGTCGGACATCATGAAGCTGCAAAGCTATATCGGCAGCAAATCCAGCGGCTATGCGTGGAATCCGCCGATGAATCATCCGCTGGAAAAAGCCATGCGCGATGCGGGTGAAGTGATGTTCTACCGCCGATCCGCCACCATGGATTTCAATTGCGCCTCCTGTCACTCGCAAACCGGCAAGCGCATCCGCGCCTCGGTGCTGCCCAGCATCTATGACCCGGCTGACTGGACAAAGGCGATTTCATGGCCGGCTTATCGCCCAACCCATGAACAAGTCCGCAGCGCTCAGCACCGTCTGCTCGATTGCATTTGGCAGATTCGTTACCCCAACATCAAAAACGGTTCCGATGCTTCCATCGCGTTGATTTCGTTCTGGACCGACGCGGCGCGTGGTGAACCGGCCATCGTGCCTGATCTGAAACGCTAATCGCCGACTCAACAGGAGACTGACTACATGTTCAAGAAAACCCAGATTGCGGCTGTTGCCGCCGCGTCCCTTCTGCTGGTCGCCAGCGGATGTTCGGCAACCAACAGCGCCAAGACGGAAGCCGCCAAGCCAACGCCCGCAGTTGCCACTCCGGCTCCCGCAGCCGCGCCGGTAAAGGTCGACTACACCAAGATGACCCCGGCTCAACTGGCTGAGTACATCATTTTTGAGACTGACAGCTACGACCTGAAGCAGGCAACGCAGGAGGGCACTTCCGGCAGAGCGCGCCTGACTCAGGATGAAACCCAGAAGATCTGCTCTCTGATCAAGGGTCAGGAACTCAGTGACAAGGATCGCGAGAAAGTCATGGCGTTGGCCGCCGCTTCGATCAAGTACCCGGAAGGCGGCATCAAGCTAGGCGACTGGAAGAAGGGCCGCGAACTGGCCTGGTCCGGTTTCGGCTACCGCACCGCGCACAATCCAGACGATCATTCGAATCGTGAAGCCGGTGGCAACTGCTACAACTGCCACCAGTTGGCTACCGATCGCACCGGCGGCGACATCGGCCCCAGCCTGACCGGTTACGGCAAGAATCGCGGCGCCAGCGAGGACATGCTGAAGTACACCTATGATGTGATCTACAACCCGCATGTGTATTTTGCCTGTACCCATATGCCGCGCATGGGAGCGCAGGGTGTACTGAATCAGAAGCAGATCGCCGACATCATGGCGTATCTGTTCGATCCGAACTCGCCCGTGAACAAGTAGTAAAGTCGTCAGCGGGTACGACCGCGCCCGCCGCGGTCATCCCTGGAGCCATCGGCCTCACCGCCGATGGCTTTTTTCATTGGCGCGCCCCGGGCCGGGTCGCCTTGCGCCCTCTATGCTGAAAGCATCGGAACAAGGGGGAAGTAACCATGAGGCTGCTGACCTGGAACATCCAATGGGGCCGGGGCATGGACGGCCGCGTCGACCTCGGGCGCGTGGCACGCGATCTGCGCGGCATGGGCGAGTTCGACGTCGTCTGCCTGCAGGAAGTGGCGGTGAACTTCCCCGGCCTGGCCGGCAACGACGGGCGCGACCAGGTGGCGGAACTGGCGGCCTTGCTTCCCGGCTACACGCCGATCTACGCGCCGGCGACCGATTTGCCGGACGGCGGGGGCGGCCGCAAGCAGTTCGGCAACGCGATCTTCTCGCGCCTGCCGGTGGGGCAGGTCTGGCGCCACTTGCTGCCCTGGCCCGTGGACGCCGGCGTGCCGAGCATGCAGCGGGTGTTGCTGGAGGTGGTGGCGCGGACGGAGTTCGGCCCCCTGCGGGTGATGACCACACACCTGGAGTACTACTCGCTGGCCCAGCGCCAGGCCCAGATCGACGCCATCCGCCGCCTGCACGCCGAGGCCTGCGCCCATGCCCGGCAACCCCGGGCCGGCGAGGGCGAGGCGGGCGGCAGCTTCGAGGTGTTCCCGCGCCCGGCCTCGGCCTTGCTGTGCGGCGACATGAATTTTCCCGCCCGGGCGCCGGAACGCGCTCGCCTGCTGGAGCCCTTCGCCGACGGCGCGCCGGCCTTCCTGGATAGTTGGACGGTGCTGCATCCCGGTGAACCCCACGCCCCCACGGTGGGCATCCATCCGGTGGATTTCGTCGCTGCGCCGGCCTGCTTCGATTTCGTCTTCCTCAGCGAGGACCTGGCGCCCCGCCTCGCGGCCCACGGTATCGACGCGCGGACGACGGCCTCGGACCATCAGCCGGTG
>CAZEOR010000312.1:0-4046 GCA_964513695.1 uncultured Thiobacillus sp. | reverse complement strand
CTGGCGCGGATGCCGGCGACGGTGAGGATTTCCTTGCCGATGCGGTCCTTCAGGCGCTGCATGCGGTCCATGCGGTCGGACAGCAGTTCCGGCAGCACCTCCACCTTCACGGTGAGCTGATCCAGGGTGCCGGGCCGCTCCACCTCGATCATGTAGTGGGGGGTGGTGCCTTCCACCCGCAACAGGGCTTCCTCGATCTGGGACGGGAAGACATTGACGCCGCGGATGATGAGCATGTCGTCGGTGCGGCCGGTGACCCGGCTCATGCGCGTGGTGGTGCGGCCGCAGGTGCAGGGTTCCCGCGTCAGGCGGGCGATGTCCCGGGTGCGGTAGCGCAGCAGCGGCATGGCCTCCTTGGTCAGCGCCGTGAATACCAGTTCCCCTTCCTCTCCGTCCGCCACCGGCTCCAGGGTTTCCGGGTCCAGGCATTCGACCAAAAAATGGTCTTCCTGGATGTGCATGCCGTCCCGGTGGGCGCATTCGCCGGAGACGCCGGGGCCGATGACCTCCGACAGGCCATAGTTGTTGAAGGCCTGGATGTCCAGGTCGGCTTCGATCTGCTGGCGCATCTCCTCGGTCCAGGGCTCGGCGCCGAAGTGGCCGAACTCGAGGGGCAGGCGGCGCGGGTCGATGCCCATCTCCCGGGCCGTCTCGGCGATGGTGAGGGCGTAGCTGGGCGTGCACACCAGCACCTCCGCGCCCAGGTCCTGGATGAGCTCGATCTGGCGCCGGGTGTTGCCGGAGGCAGCGGGCACCACTGCCGCGCCCACCTTCTCGATGCCGTAATGCAGGCCGAAGCCGCCGGTGAACAGGCCGTAGCCGAAGGCCACGTGCACGGTGTGCCGGGGCTTGAGTCCGCCGGAAGCCAGGAAGCGGGCGCACAGGTCGGACCAGGTTTCCAGATCCTTCGCCGTGTAGGCCACGAAGGTGGGCTTGCCGGTGGTGCCCGACGAGCCATGGATGCGGGCCAGTTGCTCGCGCGGCACGGTGATGAAGCCGAGGGGATGGTGGCGCCTCAGATCGTCCTTGGTAGTGAAAGGTAGGCGGCGCAGGTCGTCCAGGGTCTTGATGGATTTCGGCGTGATGCCGCGCAGGGCGAAGGCTTCCCGGTAGAAGGGCACGTGGGCCACCCGTTCCACCACGTCTCGCAGGCGGGCGAGTTGCAGGGACTCCAGTTCGGCGCGGGGCAGGGTTTCCTCGCGATCGCGGATGGCGTTGTCGATGGGGGGGGATTGGATCGTGAACATGGCTTCAGAGTAGGTAAGCCGCATGCCGGGGCGTTCCCCCCTTTTTTAAAGGGGGGACAGGGGGGATTTCGCCGGTGGTGAGGAAGGTCAACCTGGCTAAATCCCCCTCGATCCCCCTTTGAAAAAGGGGGAAGAAAACCACCCGGGCCGGGCAATCACGGCATGCCATGGGTTTCAGTACAGCTCTTCTTCCTGGATGACACCGATGCCCGCCCGGCCCAGGACTTCGATGGCCGCGTCCGGGTCTTCGAAGCGGAACAGCAGCACCGCCTTGACGTTGCGGCGCAGGGCGAAGGCGTACATGTACTCGATGTTGATACCCGCCTCGGCCAGCGCGGCCAGCATCTTCACCAGGCCGCCGGGCTGGTCGTCCACGTCCACGGCCACCACATCGGTGACGTTCACCACCCAGCCGTCCTTCTCCAGCACGGACTTGGCGTATTCCCAGTCCTTCAGCACCAGGCGCAGGATGCCGAACTGTTCGGTGTCGGCCAGGGAAATGCTGACCAGATTGATGTCGGCGGCGGCCAGCACCTTGAGGGGTTCCATCAGGCTGCCGGGGCGGTTTTCCAGGAAGACGGAGAGTTGCGGGAGTTTCATGTGAAGCCTCCTAGGATTCGTTGCGTTTGTCGATGACGCGCTTGGCCTTGCCTTCGCTGCGCTGGATGCTGTGGGGGCCCACCAGACGCAAACCGACGCGGATGCCCAGGATGTGCTCGATGGCGTGGGCCAGGCGGGCACGCACTTCCTCCAGGGCGCGTACCTTGTCGCTGAACACTTCCGGCGTGACCTCCACCTCCACGGTCATCTGGTCCAGGCCCTGGTCGCGGCTGAGGATGATCTGGTAGTGGGGCAGGGTGCCTTCCACATTGAGCAGTGCCGCCTCCACCTGGGACGGATAGACGTTGACGCCGCGGATGATGAACATGTCGTCGGAACGCCGGCCGATGCGGCGGATGCGGCGGATGGTGCGGCCGCAGCCGCAGCGCTCGGGCAGGATGGCGGTGATGTCCCGGGTGCGGTAGCGGATCATGGGCATGGCCTTCTTGCTGAGGGTGGTGAGCACCAGCTCGCCCTCCTCGCCGTCCGGCAGCACCTCGCCCGTATCCGGGTCGATGATCTCCGGGTAGAAGTGGTCCTCGAACACGTGCAGGCCCTCGTGCTGGGAACACTCGCTGGCGACACCGGGGCCGATGATTTCCGAGAGGCCGTAGATGTCGAAGGCCTTGATGCCCGTGTCCGCCTCGATGCGCGCGCGCATGGCGTCGGTCCAGGGTTCGGCGCCGAACACGCCGACGCGCAGGGGCATTTCCTTCAGGTTGACGCCCATCTCCTGGGCTTTCTCGGCCAGGTGCATGAAGTAGCTGGGCGTCGCGCAGATGGCGGTGACGCCGAAATCGCGCAGCACCATGATCTGCCGGTCGGTGTTGCCGCCGGAGATGGGGATGACCGTGGCGCCCAGGGTCTCGGCGCCGTAGTGGGCGCCCAGGCCGCCGGTGAAGAGGCCGTAGCCGAAGGCGTTCTGGACTATGTCGCCGCGATGCAGGCCGCAGGAAGCGAAGGTGCGTGTCATCACCTCGGCCCATACCTGTACATCTTCCTGGGTGTAGGCGACGACGATGGGCTTGCCGGTGGTGCCGGAAGAGGCGTGCAGCCGTACCACGTCGGTCATGGGGCTGGCGAACAGGCCGAAGGGGTAGGTGTCACGCAGATCGGTTTTTACCGTGAACGGCAGCTTGGCGATGTCGTCCAGACACTGGATGGATTCGGGCGTCAGCCCGCGTTTTTCCAGGCGCTGGCGGAACAGGGGCACCTTCTCGTAGGCCCGTGTCACCACTGCTTTCAGGCGGCGCAACTGGACCTCGCGCAATTGCGGTTCGGGCAGAAAGTCGGGGGCGCTGACGGGGTGAAAGCCGCCGGCGGCATCGTTCCAGAGTTCTTTCAGCATGATGGAGTCGAGTCAGGTCGCGAAAGTTGAAGACTTCCCCCCTTTGTTAAAGGGGGGGCAGGGGGGATTTAAGCGCGGTTATGAGATTGGGCGTCGCCAAATCCCCCTCGATCCCCCTTTGAGAAAGGGGGAAGAAAGACTGCCGCGCGGCATTCCGGCCGTTGGCGAAAGCTTCGTCGTTGAGCCGATGCAACTTGGTGGCCAGCCGTGAGTGGATGGCATCCAGCCAGGCCGCCTCGGGAATGTCCAGCAGGGCGGAAAGCGCCCCCAGCATGGCCACGTTCAGGCTTTTCTTGTTCTTCAGCGTGCCCTCGGCGATGACGTCGGTGGCGATGAGCACGCCGCCAGGCTTCAGCACCGGCCGGTTCACCTCCACCTGGGTGGGCTCCAGCACCAGCAGGAAATCCGCTTCGCCGGCCGGAACCATGGGCGACAGCACCTTGGGGCCATAGCGCACGTCGCTGCTCACGGAGCCGCCGCGCTGGCTCATGCCGTGCAGCTCGCTCTTCTTCACGTCGAAGCCGGCCCGGAAGGCGGCGTCCGCCAGGATGTCGGAGGCGGTGAGGACACCTTGGCCGCCCAGGCCGCCGAGGACGATGTTGATCACTTGACTGCTCATGTTCACCTTTCTTTGCCTCCCCCTTTTTAAAAGGGGATTGAGGGGGATTTAGCTCGGTCCGGGATATTCACCGCCGCCAAATCCCCCCTAGCCCCCCTTTGTGAAAGGGGGGAATAAAGCGTTCACTCAGCCGGCATGGCCGCGCACTTGTGGCTCATCTTTTCCAGGGCCGCCTTCTCGTAGAAGCGGATCTTGGGCGCGGCCAGCACGCAGGGCTGGCGCACCACCACCA
>CAZEOR010000311.1:0-4053 GCA_964513695.1 uncultured Thiobacillus sp. | reverse complement strand
CAGCCGATGAAGGAATGGACGCCCGCCAGATACCAGACCCCGCCGTCATAGACCAGGGTGGCGCCGCCGGAGTCTCCCGGCGCGATCAAGGCCTCCAGGCCGGAGCCCAGCCCGCTGGAGCCGAACAGGCTGGTCCGGCGGCTGCCATCGTCGAAATCGTAGAGATAGATCGAATCCGTCACTCTGGTCATCTGGTGGACCCGGCCGTCGGCGTCGTATTCGTTGTAGCCGTAATAGAGCGTACCGGAATCGCCTGTGGAGCCGGTCGAGCCGGTGCCGGTCCTGCCGTAGCCGGCGATGAGCACGTCTTCGCCCAGCGCGCTGCCGGTATACAGCGCGTAGCCGTCGATGCCGGTGACGGCGCTGGACAACTGGATCAGGGCCAGGTCGTTGCCTTCCCCCAGATCGCCGTCCCAGCCGGTCGCGACAATGTAGCTGGTGGAAGTGGCCTTCACCTCGCCTTCGTTCCAGGACAGGGTGATCTTGCTGGTCGTCGCGTCTCCGTCCGCGCCGGTCACGCAATGGGCCGCGGTGAGCACGTACAGGCCGCTGGCGAGCAAGCTGCCCGAGCAGGTGTAGGTGCCATCGCTGCGGGTCAGGGTCAGCTTGGCGACGGCATTCAGATAGTCGACACCAGCGCCGCTCAGCAGGCTGTCGGCGCTACTGCCGACGATGGCGTGGGCCGGCGCAGAGGCGAGGGCCAGGAACGCGGCCCAACCGGCAAGTGTTGCAGCGCGGGATGTGAACATTTTTCGATTTCCCCAATCCATGTCGCGTTGCCTGGGCACACACTTGCGACCATTCCGAACCCGGACTCCGGGCGGCCCCGCACGGCGGATTGTGGGAATTCGCGCCGGGCCGATCCACCCATTTCACATTGTTTTACAAAGCTTTACCGATGCCCGTATGACACCGCTGCCGGCCCGCGCCAGCGAACTTAATCCGCTTCCGACCCGGTCGCGCGTCGGCGCAGCCGGGTTGGTGCTACGCTTGCCGGGCAACGCGTATCCGCGAACCCCGAACCTCATCCGCCCGCATTTCCCCCACTCATTTCCCCGACCATCGTGAGCCTCTCCCACGTCCCGCTGTTCGACCAGTTACTGGAACGTTCGCCGCGCATTCCGGCCACCTCGGTCCTGATCGGCATCAACCTGCTGATCTTTGCCGCCACGGTCTGGCACGGCGCCGGCCTCTGGCATTCCAACAACTCGGTACAACTGGCCTGGGGCGCGAACTTCGGCCCCGCCACCAAAGACGGCGAGTGGTGGCGACTGGGCAGCGCCCTGTTCCTGCATTTCGGCCTGTTCCACCTGGGCATGAACATGCTCTCCCTTTGGGACGGCGGCCGCCTGGTGGAACGCATGTTCGGCAGCGGGCGCTTCCTGCTCATCTATTTCTCCAGCGGCCTCGCAGGCAATCTGCTCTCCCTCATCGTCCAGGGCGACCGGGCCATTTCCGGCGGCGCTTCCGGCGCCATCTTCGGGGTCTACGGCGCCCTCATGTCCTACCTCTGGCTGGAGCGGCACGGGCTGCATCCCGCCGAGTTCAAACGCCTGTTCTGGGGCGCGGCGATCTTTTCCGCGATCACCATCGTCCTTGGCTTCCAGATCACCGGCATCGACAACGGCGCCCATATCGGCGGCCTGCTGGGCGGTATCCTCACCGGCCTGGCCCTCGCCCGGCCCGTGCATCCGGCGCCGCGCCCCCGGCGCATCGGTCAGCGCGTGGCCGGCTTCGCCTTGATCCTGGCGATCACCCAGCTCATTGTCTTAATTCCCGCGCCCCGCTATCGCTGGAGCGATGAATTGCGCGCCCAGGAACAGATCAGCGAATTCCTTGGCGAGGACGCCCGCATCAGCGCCCGCTGGGGCGCGATCCTGGGCCGGGCGCGGGGAGAGGAAGCATCCTTCGACCAGCTTGCCGGCCAGATCGAAACCCAGGTGGCGAGCCAGTATGAAGGTAGCTTCGAACAACTGTCCCGCCTGCGCGTCAACCCGGCCCTGCCCTCCGCGCCCACCCTTGCGGCGCTGCGGGATTACGCCGAGCAGCGCCGGGATGCCTCGCGCGCACTGGTGGAAGGGCTCCGTGCCAATGATCCGGAGCAGATCCGCGAGTCTCTACAGGACGCCCGCCAAGCTGCCAAACGGGTCGCGCCCCGTGTCGGCGGGAGCGAAGCCGCAAAGCCCTGAAGCGGATACCCATCCCGGCGGGCCGCCGAACAGCCGCCAATTAAATTCGTTTTGACAGATATATATAAGCGACACTATGCTGTAGCACCGTTTATTAATATCCGACAAGACGAATATGGAACTGGATCAGCAAGCCTTCTTCGAAGCCCTCAACGACCCCATCCGGCGCCAGATCCTGGGCTTGCTGCTGATCCATGACGAACGCTGCGTCTGCGATCTGAATGCCGTGCTCGACGCCCCCCAGCCCAAGGTTTCCCGCCACCTGGCGGTGCTGCGCGAAGCCGGGTTGGTGCTCACCCGCCGCGCCGGGGTCTGGATGCACTACCGCCTGCATCCCGAACTGCCCGCCTGGGCCGTGCGCGTGCTCTGGCACATGAAAGAAGGCATGCCGGCCGAGGCCGCGGTGCCCGACCAGGGCTGCCAGACCTGCGCGGCCTGAATTCGATTTTCTCCAACTGGAAAGACACTCCGATGAAAAACGTATTGATCCTCTGCACCGGCAACTCCTGCCGTTCCCAGATGGCCGAAGTCCTGGTCAACCACGACCTGTCCGGCTTGGTCCGCGCCCTGTCAGCCGGAACAAAACCCCAGCCCAAGGTGGCCGACGGCGCCATCGCCGCCCTCAAGGAAGCCGGCCTGCCCACCGATGGCCTCTACCCCAAGGACGTGGACGCGGTCATGGACGAGAGCATCGACCTGGTGGTCACCGTCTGCGACAACGCCAAGGAGACCTGCCCGGTCTTCCCGCGCCCGGTGAAGGCCATCCATCTGCCCTTCCACGATCCCCATGGCGAACCCCTGGAAAGCTTCCTGACGGTACGCGACGACATCCGCGCCCGGCTGGTGCCGGCCGTGAAGGAAGCCCTGGGCGTCTGAGCGCCCGACCAACCTGGAGACCGCCATGGCCGACAAGATCCTGAATGTGCTGTTCCTGTGCACCGGCAATTCCGCCCGCTCCATCCTGGCGGAAGCCATGCTCAACAGCATGGCAGTCGGCAAGGGGCGCTTCCATGCCTACAGCGCCGGCAGCCATCCCTCCGGCCAGGTGAACCCCTTCGCCATCGAATTGCTGGAGAAGAACCATCTGCCCACCGAAGACCTGCGCAGCAAGTCCTGGGACGAGTTCGCCCAGCCAGGCGCGGCCGAACTGGATTTCGTCTTCACCGTCTGCGACAACGCCGCCGGCGAGGTCTGCCCGGTCTGGCCCGGCCAGCCCATGACCGCCCACTGGGGCGTGCCCGATCCGGCGGCGGTGGAAGGCAGCGACGAGGCCAAGCGCAAAGCCTTCTTCCTGGCCTTCGCCCAGTTGCAGAACCGCATCTCCCTGTTCGCCAACCTGCCCATCGACAAGCTGGACCGCCTGTCCCTGCAGAAGAACCTGGATGCCATCGGCAAGACGGCCACCCCATGAGCGCCCAATGTGAAGTCACCGCCAAGCGCGCCGCCGGCGGCCAGATGAGCGTGTTCGAACGCTGGCTGTCCCTGTGGGTGGCCCTGTGCATCGTCGCGGGCGTGGCCCTCGGCCAAATGTTCCCGGCGCCGTTCCAGGCCCTGGGCCGCATGGAAGTGGCCCGGGTCAACATCCCGGTGGGCCTGCTGATCTGGGTCATGATCATCCCCATGCTGATGAAGATCGACTTCGCCGCCCTGCATCAGGTGAAGTCCCACTGGAAGGGCATCGGCGTCACCCTGTTCGTGAACTGGGCGGTGAAGCCCTTCTCCATGGCCCTGCTGGCCTGGTTGTTCATCCGCCAGTGGTTCGCGCCGTATCTGCCGGCGGAGCAGCTGGACAGCTACGTGGCCGGCCTCATCCTGCTGGCCGCCGCGCCCTGCACCGCCATGGTGTTCGTGTGGAGCCGGCTCA
>CAZEOR010000310.1:0-4057 GCA_964513695.1 uncultured Thiobacillus sp. | reverse complement strand
GGTCTGGCAATCCTCGATGGCCCCCTGGAGGGCCATCTCCGCGCTGGGCATCTCGCCGCGCCAGGACCAGGCCCCGCCGGGGGCGATGGCGAAGGCGCGGTGGAGTTGGGATTGCTGGTATTCGGCATAACCAGCCCTGCCCTTCTCATCCAAGGGAGGAACGGCCTTCGCATCCCTGGATGCGGCCTCGGCATGGACGGCAATGCCCGCAGCCAGGGAAATTCCGAACAGGCATGCGCTAGCCTTGAAATTCAAGCCGACGTCCCTCCCCGCCTCCGGTCCACTGCCCATACCGCCGCCTCCACGCGTGAGCGCAGGTTGAGCTTGCGCAGCAAGTGCTTGACATGGACTTTCACGGTGCCCTCTGCGATGTTGAGTTCCCGGGCGATGAGTTTGTTGCTCTTTCCCTGGGCGATCAAGTCCAGGATGCGGCTTTCCTGGTCGGTGAGACCCGCCTGGTCCGGGTCCTTGGGCTTGTTGTCCTCGCGCAGGGAATGGGCCAGCAGGCGGGTGAGGCGCTCGGTGAGGGTGACCTGGCCGGCGGCGGCTTCCTTGAGCTTGATCATCAGGTCCTCCGGCTCCATCTCCTTGAGCAGGTAGCCATCGGCACCGGCGCGCAGGGCAGCCACCAGATCGCTGGCTTCATCGGAAACGGTAAGCATGACCACCCGGCTGTCCATGCCCCAGGACTTGATCACCTTGAGCACTTCGATTCCGTTCATCTGCTTCATGTTGAGGTCCAGCAGGATCATGTCCGGTTGCAGCTTCTGGGCCAGTTCCAGGCCTTCCGTGCCGGAGGAGGCCTCGCCCACCACGACGAAGTCCCCGGCCATGTCCACCAGTTGCAGCACCGCCTTGCGGAACAGGGGATGGTCGTCGATGACCAGCAGGGTCTGGGGGGTATCGGGTTTCATGCTTCCATTCTCCTAGCGGGCTGCGCGTCGTTCCGCGCGCCCTGTCCGTTGCGCCGGCTGGCGGGGCGGAATGCCAGGGCGACGCGGGTGCCGCCTCCCGCTCGGGGCGTGAAGGCGATCCGTCCGGACAGGGTGCGCGTGCGCTCTTCCATGATGGTCATGCCGTAGTGGTGCAGGTCGGCGCCCTTGGCGATGCCGATACCGTCGTCTTCCACCGCCACTTCCACTTCGCCGTCCGACAGATAGGCAAGCGTGATGTCCACATGCCTGGCGCAGGCGTGGTTGAGCACATTGGACAAGGCTTCCCTTACCACGTGCAGGATGTGGATTTCCTCGTTGGGCGTGAGAGGGCACCCCTCCAGGGACAGGTTCAGCCCGATATCCAGATCGCCCCGGTCGGCGAACTCGTCCACGGTCTGGCGCAGGGCGCTGGCCAGATCCTGGCCCTCCATCTTGAGCCGGAAGGTGGTGAGAAGCTCGCGCAACTGGCGATAGGCACCGCTCATGCCCTCGCGCAGTTCCAGCAGGATCTTGTCGGCCTCCGAACGCTTGGCCGGGTCTTTCAGCGTGGTCTGTAGACGGCTGACCTGGATCTTCATGTAGGCCAGGGACTGGGCCAGGGAATCGTGCAGTTCCCGTGCGATGACGGCCCGCTCCTCCAACAGGGCCACGCGCCGGTTCTGCTCGATGCGCCGCTCGGCGCCGATGGCGACGCCGATATGGCGCGAAAGGGCTTCCAGCAACTGGACCTGCCAGGCCTCCAGTTGGCGGCCCTCGGGAATCCCCAGGATCAGCACGCCGTATTGGCTTTCCGCATCCGCCAGGGGCAGAGTCAGGCGGCGGTGGAAGTCACTGACGATGCTGATGCGGGTTTGGTCGGTGCCATGGCACCACAGGCATTCGGCCCGCTCGCAGGGATTGGAATCACCCGGTTGCATGGTGGTGGCCACCGCGACGCCGGTGCTGCCGCCATGCTCGCCCAGGCAGATGATGCCGTGGCCCAGGCCGAGCACCTCCTCGATATCGCGCAGCACGGCCAGATAGACCGCCTTGCCGGGCGGCTCTCCGTGCAGGCGGGCAATGGAATGGTAGAGCAGTTCCAGGGATTGGTTGCTGCGCGTCAGTTCCGCCGTCTTCTGGCGCACCCGGGATTCCAGGTCCGCGTAAAGCTTGGACAGGTCCTCGGTCATGAGATTGAAGGCCCGGCCGAGTTGCCCGAGTTCGTCCTCACCGACATGGGCCGTGCGCGCCGAAAGATCGCCCCGGCCGACGCTGGCGGTCAGGGTCAGCAGGCCGCGCATGGGCTGGACCAGATGGTTGTGGATCAGGTAGACCGTGAGCAGCACCACCAGCACAGTGAGGATGAGCGCCACCCCCAGCACCAGGCGCATCACCAGGATCTTTGCCTCGGTGGTGTCCTCCATCTGCTTGACCAGCTGATTGATGTGGCCCACGAACAGGCTCATATCGTCCAGGAGGCCGGCTCGCTGCCGGGCCTCCATGGGCACATTCCCGGCGGAGGCCATGGCCGCGAAGCGGGGCCGGATATGCTGGCGCCACTCGCTCTCGACAATCCGATAAGTCGCCGCCAGTCCCGTGTCCCCGGCGCGCGGCAGCATGGTCCGGATCGCCTCGCTGTCCAGGGTGGTCTCGAAGGATCGGATCGCCTCGGCCATGCGCCCCCGCACATCCATGCCCTCCGGCAGAGGCGCGGCGAGATACAGGCTGGCCATCTGCCAGCTCTGCATGCGCAGGCTGCCGGCCCGGTTGATGGCCTCGCCGCTGCCCTGGGTGGATTCCGCCACCAGGCCGGACACCGACATGCCCAGCACCGCCAGCAGGGCGATGGCCGCGATGGCCCCGCCCATGCGCAGCAGCAGGGAGTTTTGCAGGGCCTTCCAGGAGAAGGCGGGGAGGTGCTTCTTGAACATCATGGCTTGCTACTTGGCGACTCCGGAAAATTGACCATCCCCCCCTTTGATAAAGGGGGAGGAAAGCCAGAAATAGCTCGTGTGGACGACGAGTACTCCTTTTATCCCCATGCCGGCGGCGAGGAAATACCCACTTGTTGCCAGAGGGAATAGGGAACAACCACACCCTGGAAAAACATCCAGACAATACAGCGAGTTAGGCCGCTACCTCTGTACCTCTTAGTAGGTAATTCACGACATTTACCCCCTCCTCACCCCCTCTGGCGCGGCTTTTTCGGCTCCCTAAACTGGCTTCACCGACTTTCGGATATCCAGGTTTTTTGTGTGGGGGATGCCATGACGCCACGTTCGCAACAACAGCTTTCCGTGCTCATCATGAGCACGCTGGCTTTCACGGTGTGCTTCGCCGTGTGGATGATGTTCGCGGTCATCGGCATCCCCATCAAGGCGCAACTCCACCTCAACGAAACCCAGTTCGGCATGCTGGTGGCCACGCCGGTGCTCACCGGCTCCCTGATCCGCCTGCCGCTCGGCATGTGGACCGACAAGTTCGGCGGCCGCATGGTCTTTTTTGTGCTGATGCTGACCACTGTCGTGCCCATCTGGTTGATCGAATACGCCACCGAGTTCTGGCACTTCCTGGCCATCGGCCTGTGCGTGGGCCTGGCGGGAGGTTCCTTCTCGGTAGGCATCGCCTACTGCGCCCGCTGGTTCGAGAAGAGCCGCCAGGGCATGGCCATGGGCGTGTTCGGTGCCGGCAACTCGGGCGCGGCCCTGACCAAGCTGGTGGCGCCCTCCATTGTCGTGGCCTACGGCTGGACCATGGTGCCCCAGGTCTACGCCGTGGCCATGCTGGTCACGGCCGTGCTGTTCTGGTTCTTCACCTATGACGACCCGACCCACAAGGTGCCGGCCCACGTGACGGTGCGCGATCAGCTCAAGGCGCTGAAGGACCCCGCCGTGTGGAAATACTGCCAGTACTACTCCATCGTGTTCGGCGGCTACGTGGCCCTGTCCCTGTGGATGACCAAGTACTACGTCAGCGAGTACGGCTTCGACCTCCAATCGGCGGCCCTGCTGGCAGCCTGCTTCTCCCTGCCGGGCGGCGTGCTGCGCGCGGTGGGCGGCTGGATGTCGGACAAGTGGGGCGCGCACCGGGTGACATGGTGGGTGCTGTGGGTGTCCTGGGTCTGCCTGTTCATCATGTCCTAT
>CAZEOR010000309.1:0-4081 GCA_964513695.1 uncultured Thiobacillus sp. | reverse complement strand
CCCCACACCGCCAGCACATTGACCAGCGCGATCAGCACCGCCGCGCTGCCGATGTCCTTGGCGCGTTTCGCGAGTTGGTGGTTTTCCAGGGAGATGCGGTCCACCGTGGCTTCGATGGCGGAGTTGATGAGTTCGACGATGAGCACCAGCAGGACGCTGGCGATCATCAGAGCCCGCTCCAGAGCGGCATCGGTCAGCAGCAGGGCCAGGGGGATCAGGATGAAGGCAAGGATGGCTTCCTGGCGGAAGGCGTCCTCGTGTTTCCAGGCGGCCCTGAAGCCGTCCAGGGAGTAGAAGAAGGCGTTCCAGACCCGTTTGAGGCCGGTCTTGCCTTTGTGGGGGCTTTCCTGGGGGGATGGGGTCACGGTTTTATTAGCGTCGAGGGTGTGGGTTGCGTATGGGGCGGGCTCGGGTTGCTTGAATCCCCCCCGGCCCCCCTTTTTCAAAGGGGGGAGAAAACCGCGGGGTCAGGGCTTCCAGACCAGGTCCAGTTCCCTGGCCGCCTTCACGTCGTCCAGCCGGCGCGATGGCAGCTTGTGGGGCGCGGACTTGACCAGCTCGGGCTTGCCTTCCGCTTCCCGCTTCACGGCCACCATGGCGGCCACGAAGGCGTCCAGGGTTTCCTTGCTTTCGGTTTCCGTGGGCTCGATGAGCAGGCACTCGGGCACCAGCATGGGGAAGTAGGTGGTGGGGGCGTGGAAGCCGTAATCCAGCAGGCGCTTGGCGAAATCCATGGCGGAGACGCCGGTCTCGTCCTTGAGCTTCTTCAGGGTGACGATGAATTCGTGGCTGGCGCGCCGTTCCGGGAAGGCCAGGTCGAAGCCGGCATTCTTGAGTTCCGCCGCCAGGTAGTTGGCGTTCAGCGCGGCGAACTCGGCCACCCGCTGCATGCCCAGGCCGCCCAGCATGCGGGCGTAGACGAAGGCGCGGATCAGCACGCCCATGTTGCCGCCGAAGGCGCTCATGCGGCCGATGGATTGGGGGCAGTCGTCCTCCTCGGCCCAGCGGTAGAAACCCCGCTCCTCCACCACGAAGGGGATGGGCAGGAAGGGGCGCAGCCGTTCCGAGACGCCCACCGGGCCGGCGCCGGGACCGCCGCCGCCGTGCGGGGTGGAGAAGGTCTTGTGCAGGTTCATGTGGATGACGTCGAAGCCCATGTCGCCGGGCCGCACCCGGCCCAGGATGGCGTTCAGGTTGGCGCCATCGTAATAGGAGAGGCCGCCCGCCTCGTGCACGATCTTCTGGATGGCGACGATGCTCTGCTCGAACACGCCGAGGGTGGAGGGGTTGGTCAGCATGAGGCCGGCGGTCTGGGGGCCGACGGCGGCCTTGAGGGCTTCCAGGTCCACGTTGCCCTGGCGGTCGGTGGGGATCTCCCTGACCGTGTAGCCGCACATGGTGGCGGTGGCCGGGTTGGTGCCGTGGGCGGCGTCCGGGACGATGATCTCGCGCCGGGCGCTGTCGCCGCGCGCGTCATGATAGGCGCGGATCATGGCCACGCCGGCGAACTCGCCGTGGGCGCCGGCCATGGGCGCCATGCTCACCGCCGCCATGCCGGTGACTACCTTCAGCATTTCCTGGAGTTCGAACATGCTGGCCAGGAAGCCCTGGCCGGTGTCCGCGTCCGCCAGGGGATGCCGGCTGAGGAACTGGGGCAGCATGGCCAGCGTGTTGCAGGCCCGTGGGTTGTATTTCATGGTGCACGAACCCAGGGGATAGAACTGGGTGTCGATGCTGAAATTCTTCTGGCTCAGGCCGGTGTAGTGGCGCACCACGTCCAGTTCGGACACTTCGGGCAGGGGCGGCGGCCTTTGCCGCAGGGACTCGGCGGGCAGGTCGTCGGCGGCGGGAGCATGCAGGGGTGCCTGGGCAGAGGCGCGGCGACCGGGTTGGGCGTGTTCGAAGATGAGCATTTGCGAGTAAGGAGTGAGGGGAGAGGAGTGAGGGGGAAAAGCGGGTTTTACTCCTCGCTCCTCTCCCCTCACTCCTCACCGTTTTACAGAGGTTCGCCCTTGGCGGCCATCAGGGCGGCTTCGTAGTTGGGTTCCTGCTTGATCTCGGGCACCAGTTCCGACCACACCACCTTGTCATTCTCGTCCAGCACCACCACGGCGCGGGCGGTCAGACCGGACAGGGGCGGGTCCATGATCATGACACCGTAGTCCTTGTTGAAGTCGCGGCCACGCATGGTGGACAGGGTGATCACGTTCTTCAAGCCTTCGGTGCCGCAGAAGCGGTTCTGTGCGAAGGGCAGGTCGGCGGAGATCACCAGCACGATGGTGTTGGGCAGGCTGGAGGCGGCTTCGTTGAACTTGCGCGCGGAGGCCTGGCAGACCGGGGTATCCAGGCTGGGCACGATGTTGAGTATCTTGCGCTTGCCCCAGAAGGAAGACAGGGAGACGTCCTTCAAGTCCTTGTCCACCAGCATAAAGGAATGGGCGGAATCGCCGGGGCGGGGGAAGTTGCCGCCGACGGAGATGGGTTCGCCGCCAAGGGTTACTGTTGCCATATCAGAGTCTCCTTTGAATTTTGATCGGGTAATCAGGACTTGTACGCACAAGGCGGCGCTTCTCTTCGCCGGCTCAGGATACGTTCCAATTGTTGCGCGTAAAGGGCCAAGTCGTCATCCGTCTTGGTTTCCGTGGCGCAGACCAGGATGCAGCCGGCCAGTTCCGGATAGTCCCGGCCCAGGTCGTGGCCGCCCAGGATGCCCTGGGCGCGCAGGGCGCGCAGCACGTCGGCGACCGGGCTGTTCACCCGGATCACCGCTTCGTGGAAGAAGGGACCGGGGAACACCTGTTCCACGCCGGGAATGGCGGTCAGCCTGGCCAGCAGCTCCCGGGTGTTGGCGTGGCTGGCCAGGGCCACGTTCTTCATGCCCTCTGGCCCCAGCAGGGCCATGTGGATGGTGGCGGCGGTAACCAGCAGGCCTTGGTTGGTGCAGATGTTGGAGGTGGCCTTGGAACGGCGGATGTGCTGCTCCCGCGCTTGCAATGTCAGGGCAAAGCCGGGCTGGCCGTCCAGGTCCACGGTTCTCCCCACAATCCGGCCGGGCATTTGGCGCACCAGGGTCTGGCGCGCGGTCATGAAGCCGAAGTAGGGGCCGCCGGAGGACAGGGGCACGCCAAGGGGCTGGCCGTCGCCGACGCAGATGTCGGCGCCCTTGCCACCCCATGTGCCCGGGGCCTTCAGCAGGGCCAGGGCCAGGGGGTTCGCCACCGCGATGGCCAGCATGTTGTGCTGGTGTGCCCAGTCGGTGAGGGCATCCACCGGTTCCAGCACGCCGAAGAAGTTGGGCTGGGGGATGACCAGGGCGGCGGCGAAGTCGGGTGTCTGGCCCGCCATGGCGTCCAGGGCCGCCAGGTCGGTGATGCCGGTGGCCTTGTCGTAGGGCACGGTCACCAGTTCGATGCCCTGGTTTTTCACCGTGGTGCGCGTCACCGCCAGATAGCGCGGATGCACCGTGGCCGGCACCAGCACCCGGCGGATGCCGGCCTTGTTGGCCCGCACCGCCATCAGCACCGCTTCCGCCAGGGCCGAGGCGCCGTCGTACAGCGAGGCGTTGGAGACGTCCAGCCCGGTCAGGCCGGCCATCATGGTCTGGTATTCATACAACAGTTGCAGGGTGCCCTGGCTCGCCTCGGCCTGATAGGGCGTATAGGCCGAATAGAACTCGCCCCGGGTGACGATCTGCCAGACCGCGGCCGGAATGTGGTGCTCGTAGGCGCCGGCGCCGAGGAAGCTGCTGTAGAAGCCGTCCTGGGCCGCGCGGCCGTGCATCAGGCGGGTGACCGCCATTTCCGAGAGGCCTTCCGGAATGCCGGGCAGGCCGCCGCAATTCAGCTCGGCGGGGATTTCATCGAACAGGGCGTCGGTCGTGGGCGCGCCGATGCTGGCCAGCATGGCGGCGATATCGGCGGAGGTATGGGGGATGAAGGGCATGGTCTATTGCCCCCCTTTGGAAAAGGGGGGGTGGGGGGATTTGTCGGTGGGAGTTGGCACGGTGGGCACGGTGGGCACGGTGGCTGAATCCCCCCCGCCCCCCCTTTTGCAAAGGGGGGAGAAGGGACGCGGGGCCGGG
>CAZEOR010000308.1:0-4087 GCA_964513695.1 uncultured Thiobacillus sp. | reverse complement strand
CTGAGGGATCGCGGCCGTATTTGATCTTGCCGTCTGAAGTGAAATTGAATATTCCTTCGTTGATGATCGTGGAGCCCCCGGACACCACGATATCGCCGCTGGCCCAGTTCATGGTGGCCTTGTTCTGCAGGGTATGCAGGTAGTCCATGAGCGGATTGCTGCCGCCCGATCCCTGGCCGGAGAAGGTCAGGGCACCCTGCACCTCATGGATTCCACCGGAAAAAGTGCCCCCGCTCCAATTGGTGACCTGTGTCGCCAAGTGCCCGGGTGTACCAGGCGCGTTGCTCAGAATACCGCCCTCGAAGGTCAGATTGGCCAGGGTGGAGGGCGTAGTAGAGGACGCCATGTGGGAGAGCAGCCCACCACGCATGACCAAAGCATCGCCATCCATGCGCCCCAGGGTGAAGTAATCCCCCGTGTTGAAGACCACGGAACTGCGGAAAACGATGTCGTCACTGAACGCTGGCAGGCCGTTCAGCCCGCTGGCGCGATCTTTCCAATGCAGACTGTTGCTGAACGCCGCACCGTATTGGCCAACCCAGTCCCAAGTGGCGGCGTGCGCGGCCGAGCTGACCGCGATGGCAATGAGCATGACCAGCCGACTGGCGATAGCGTGAGTCGTGATGGTTTTCATCGCTCAAATCCACGCTCGGTGCGTTGATCCGGGGTCTGGCGTCGCTATTCAGCCTGACTTTAAGGAATCAGTGCTGGTGCGGCAGCCGGAATGCTTTTCCCCGAATTGTCTGCAAGCCGACCAGCCCCAGACCGGCCAGCAACATGGCCCAGGTTTCGGGTTCGGGAACCATGACCGCACCCCAGGTCAGGTTGTCGCCGGTAATGGTCTTGTCGATCACCCAGGGCCCGAAATACGCGTCCATGTCCATGCCGTAGGCCTGCGTTACCGAGGCCTCGTCCCAGCCCCAGGCATCCGCGCTCTGGTTTGCAATGAATTGGCCTACCAGGAACGGACCGGGATCAGTGTGCTTGACAGGATTTGAGGCGTCGACGAAGCCGGTGCCGATGGGATAGCCGTTGAACGAGTAGTTGTCGTGCAGGAAGGTCATTTCCGCCACGGTGGGCAGGCGCCAGTTGTCGTAGGTTTGGCCGTTGTAGGTGACGACGAGCTGGTCGGCCCAGGCCATGGCTTGGTTCCAGGTCATGAAGCTGGACTGATAACCCGAATTCCAGGCCCAGTTGGTGTCCTTCAACCAAGTCAGGTTTTGACCAGAATCCCAGACGAGTCCGGGAAAGCCTGTGTCCTCATTGGCAATCACTTGCAGTGCCGGGATGTTTGCCTGTGCAAGCGCTGGCCCCAGTGCCAACCCGATCAGAACGATGCGTTTTTTCGCGTTCATTGCACACTCCTTGGTTCAGGAATGAATTGGAAGACACGAATTGGACGACGCGCTTTCCACCCCAGCAGCCCCAGCCCGGCCAGCAACATCGCCCAGGTTTCCGGTTCGGGAACCGGGGCAAGGAATCCGGCTTTCGAGGTCACCCATGCGCCTGCCGGCAAATCGAAGGCGAGTTGGCCTGTTGCATCGACAAAGGAACCGGCGTGAGTGGCGCTTCCAACCAGCGCATAACGCAAGCGGAAATAAGGATTGGCATCGGATAGCGTGATGGCCTGGGTCTGGTCGTAATTGATGGTCAGCAGGCCGCTCTCCATTGTGCCGCCATCACTTACGGTCCACTGGGGCCGATTGCTGTTGCCGCCATATTCGCTGCCATAGTCCAGGGCGGCATCTAGGCGCGCGAACTTGGTTTTCGCCGAGGCATGCACAGCACCCGTGATCTGGAAATGCGTGGTAATGGTGACCAGACCGGTGATGCCGTGAATGGTGAAGTAGTCCCACTCGACCACCGTTCTGGCGCCGACGGAGTCCCAGTCGAAATTGGTCTGGTGCTGGATGTGCATGCTGCCTTGGGCCGCGTCGAGCAGGGCGCTGCCACTGCCCGCCGCAGAAGCGCTCGATGCCGTGGCCGAGGCGGTGCCGGTTTGTTCGACAGTCGGCACGGATCCTTCGACCTTGGCCTGAACCCAGGACGGGCCGTTGACATCCCAAGGCACTGCCCAAGCTTGGGACACCGGCGCGGCGAGCATCATGGATGCCAACAATGAGCGAAATAACCAGGTGCGGGATTTCTGAGTTTTCATCGCATTTCTCCTCAATGCATTTCTCAACGTTGTTCTGGTTAGTAATCGTTTGGATTTCCTAGCAGGCCCTTTCTATTGCGGCGGGGGCTATGGGTTTCCCCCTGCGCCAGCGCAGGAAAGTCAGCCCGAGTCCAGCTAACAACATCGCCCAGGTTTCGGGTTCGGGCACGGGCGCCAAGGTGCCGCCATCGGCGAGTTGGTAGGTCTGACTATTCAAGCTGGGGTTGGCCCAAGGTGCGTAATAGACGTTGAGGCCATTACCGTGGATGTTGGTCACCAAGTACGGGTTGTTGGAGTCGAACGCCAGGCCGGAGATCGTGCCCACATACAACGCACCGCCTGGGGTGTCGTTGCCTTCAATCAGGTTCAACGTTTCACCATCCAGTTCCAGGTCGCCCCAGCCGAAGTTGTTGTTGTAGCCCGCGGCGCTAGCACCCAGATCCGCTCCGGTGATCCAGAAATCGTGGCCGCTGTCACCGATGAAGAAAAGCTGGACATTCTGGGTAGACCAGAGGCTGGGTTGAAGGCTGTGTGACTCCAAATTGCCGCCAATATGGAACTGGTCTCCCGCGCCGCCGAGCAGATAGCCGTTTTCGGTGATCACCAGGTCGACGAACGTATTGACCGACGGGTCGCTGATATAGGCGTGGGCATTGGTGAATGTGCCGGTATAGGCCGCGTGGGTGCCTGTAACCTTCCAGGTGCCATCGTTGAAGACGTTGCCGTCTATCGTGCGTACGCCAGCTCCGGACAGTTCGACATAACCGCGGTTTTCGATGTTGGCTTTCAGGTCGCCGCCGGAATAAAGCAGCGTGCCATCGCCGCCAGTGCCTCGTCCGTTGACATAGATCGTGGTGGAATTCAGCACACCGCCTTGCAGGTTGTATGTGCCCGACGATCCTCCGATGTTGGCTATCACGATGCCGCCGCTGTTGTTGTGGTCACCGCCGATCTGGTTAAAGGTGCCGGTACCTGCGTTGCCTACCGTGACGTAACCTGAATTGAGGGTACCGCCCTGTAGGTTGTAGGTGCCTTGGCCGTGCTCGCCGGAGTTCTTGTAGATGCCCAGCGCGAGGTCGTTGACATTGTGGGTGCCAGTCCCAGAGTGATGGAAGAACGCCTGATCCGAATCGCCCACGAAGACCGTCTCGGCATTGAGCGTGCCACCTGAGAGGTTGTAGGTGCCGCTGGAACCCGCGTTTTCGGCCATGACCAGAATGCTGAAACCGGCTGCCGTGGCGACCGTGTTGGTGCCGCCGCTTTGTGTAAAGGCGCCGCTACCGGAATCGCCGATGCGCAATTGCTCGGTTTTCAGGTTGCCGTCTTGCAGCTCATAGCTGCCGGAGATGCCTGCCGTGCCGGCGATGTTGATGTTGCCGGCGACCGTAACGCTGCCGGCCAGCTGGAGGAAGCTGCCCATCCCGCGTTGACCGATGTAGAGCAAGTTCGCGTGGAGGACAGCCGCCGCGCCGTTCATCTCGTAGTAGCCATCGCTCCCAGGTTGTCTGGCCAGGGTGATGCTGTCGACGTCGACTTTGCCGCCGCCATGGAAGAACTTGCCGGTGGCGCCCCATTCGCCCATCACGATACCGCTGTAGCCGATGGGTAGGCCGCCACTGTCCAGCTCGGGGCCCAGATTGCCGCCCAGCATGTGATATTCGCCGTAGCCGTAATCGCCGACATACATACCGCCCGCGAACTGGTGATCACCGCCGTATTGATAGAAATAACCGGTACCGTGACCACCGATTTTTTCCTCGTTTCCCAATATGCGGAAAGTGCCGCCGTTAAGCGTGACGGTACCGCTTGCGCCCTTGCTTCCGCCCACCATGAACAGGGTGTCGATGCCTGCTTGCTCGAAGCTTCCCCCGTTCTGGGTGAAGCTGCCGGTACCAGAATCGCCGATCACGGTAGAGCCGTGCACGATGA
>CAZEOR010000307.1:0-4095 GCA_964513695.1 uncultured Thiobacillus sp. | reverse complement strand
CGTCACGTATCCTCAGGCATGGCACCACGGCCCAGCCACCCCCTTGCAGCAGGGTATCGCGGTGAACTGGGTCGTTCCTGGCGTCGCGCAGATCGATGTTCAGGGACAGGCGCCGCATCTCCTGGCGCACCTTGATGCAGAACGGACAGGTCTTGAACTGATACAGGGCCAGATTCCTGCATTGCATATCCACGGCTTGCTGTGCCCCACTTGAGCGGACCAGCCCCTTTGGTGTGGCAAGCCGTTCCTGGAGCAACAACACGGGGCCAAGAATCACCCGCAGGGCCTTGAAGAAAGTTTTGAACAGCCATTTCATGATGGGTTCTCGGATGGTTCAGGATTTCGGACGCCGCCTGATGCTGGCATTGGCGCGCGATGTCACTTCCACGCCCACTTCGGTGGGAATTTCCAGGATGCGCACTTTTACGCTCTTACCCTTGATCTTGCCGGCGGCGAGCCGGCGCTGGGCTTCCTGTGCAATCTGGCGCGCCACCGCCACATAGGTGTTGAGTTCGGTGACTGTGATCTTTCCCACCTGGGCGGCGCTGAAGCCCGCTTCGCCGGTGAGGGCGCCCAGCACATCGCCGGGGCGGATCTTGTCCTTGCGGCCACCGAGGATCTGCAAGGTGGTCATGGGCGGCAGCAGGGGCTGCTCGCTGGGGTTGCCACCACTCGCTGGCAGTTCGTCGATGGGATGCCATTCCACTTCGGTGCCCAACTCCTTGGCGATGTTGTCCACCCGCCGCATCTGGTTGCTGCTGGCAAGACTTAACGCCCAGCCGTCCTGGTCGGCGCGGCCGGTGCGGCCGATGCGGTGGATATAGACCTCCGGGTCCGGCGTCACGTCCACGTTGATGACCGCTTCCAACTGAGCGATGTCCAGACCCCGCGCGGCCACGTCGGTGGCCACCAGCACGGAACAACTGCGGTTGGCGAACTGGATCAGCACCTGGTCCCGTTCCCGCTGCTCCAGCTCGCCGTGCAGAGCGAGGGCATGGAAGCCCCGTGCGCGCAGTACCTTCAACAACTCGCGGCATTGCTGGCGGGTGTTGCAGAAGGCCAGGCTGCTGACCGGGCGGTAGTGGTAGAGCAGGCGGGCGACGGCCTCCAGCCTGTCGTCATTCGTCACCTCGTAGAAGCGCTGGCGGATCTTGTCGGCCTCGTGCTGTTCCAGCAGTTTCACCTCACGGGGTTGGCGCAGGAATTGCCGGGTCAGTTGTTCGATGCCAGCCGGATATGTGGCAGAGAACAGCAGAGTCTGACGTTTTTTCGGGCACTGTTTTGCCACGAATACCATGTCGTCGATGAAGCCCATGTCCAGCATGCGATCCGCCTCGTCGAACACCAAGGTATTGAGGGCCTCCAGATTCAGGCTGCCCCGTTGCAGGTGATCCATGATGCGGCCCGGCGTGCCTACAACGATGTGGGCGCCATGCTCCAGGCTGGCCATTTGCGGGCGCATGGTGCTGCCGCCCACCAGAGCGAGAATCTTGATGTTGTCCTCGGCCCGCGCCAGGCGGCGAATCTCCTGGGTCACCTGGTCGGCCAACTCCCGCGTTGGGCACAGTACAAGTGCCTGAACGGCGAAGCGACGCACATTGAGATTGCTCAGCAAGGTCAGCGCAAAGGCCGCCGTCTTGCCGCTGCCGGTCTTGGCCTGGGCTAGCAGGTCATGTCCGGCCAAAGTGATCGGCAGGCTGGCCGCCTGGATCGGCGTCATGTCCAGGTAGCCCAACCGCCGAAGATTTTCGATAGCGGCGGGCGCCAGCGGCAGTTGTGCAAAAGACAAGTGGGTGCTCTTGACCGTCGTTTCAGTGTCGTCGGATGGCGCGACGGTGGGAGATGGACTATGAGGCATGCCGAATTATAAAGTGTCTGTGCCCAGTTACCCGTCCGGGAGCATTCGGGCAGGGATCGTCTGGTTCAGAACTTTGAGTCTGCGGCGCCAGGAAATCGTGCTGTCCATTCAAAGCGCCAGAAGGCGGCGTCATGGGGTGTTTCGTCGCCTGCCGCGCAATTATCGGTTCCCGGTATCCAGAAACAGGCCGGTGTGTTCTTGTGGCTGGCATCGCCAGTACTGAGGTGGCGCCACCACCTTGGCTCCCAGTTTTGCCGCGGCGTGCCATGGCCAGCGGGGGTCATAGAGCATGCCCCGGGCCAGAGCGACCATATCGGCTTGGCCGCTGGCAACGATGGTCTCGGCTTGTTCGGCTTCGGTGATGAGACCCACTGCCAGGGTGAAAAGCCCCGTTTCATGGCGGATGCGTTCGGCGAAGGGCACCTGGTAGCCCGGACATACAGGTATTTGCTGTTGCGGCGAGAGACCGCCGCTGGAGACATGGATGAAGGCACAGCCATGCCGCTTGAGTTCCTTGGCGAGAGCCACGCTCTGCGTGATGTCCCAGCCGCCTTCCACCCAGTCGCTCGCGGAGATGCGGATGCCAACGGGTTTGTCTGGGGGGAAGCCGGCGCGCACGGCATCGAACACTTCCAGGGGATAGCGCATGCGGTTGTCCAGACTGCCGCCATATTCGTCATCCCGCTTGTTGGCGAGGGGCGAGAGGAATTGATGGAGCAGATAGCCGTGGGCGGCGTGGACTTCGATGGCATCGATGCCGAGGCGTCCGGCTCGCCGGGCGGATTCGGCGAACGCCTCCCTGATGCGTGCCAGCCCCGATTGCGACAAGGCGCCCGGTGGTGTGTCGCCGGGGCCAAATGGAAGTGGGGAGGGCGCCACGGTGCGCCAGCCACCGCTCTCCGGTGTAATTTGGCCGCCGCCTTCCCAAGGTAAGCGGGTGGAGGCTTTCCGGCCTGCATGGGCGAGCTGGATGGCAATGGGCATATCCGAGTACTTGCGTACAGCTCCGAGTGTCCGGGCCAGGGCCGATTCCGTTGCGTCGGACCATAGTCCAAGGTCGGCCGGGGAAATGCGTCCCACTGGTTCCACTGCGGTGGCTTCGACGATGAGCAGGCCGGCCCCCGACAGGGCCAGATTGCCCAAATGGATCGTGTGCCAGTCCGTGGCTTCGCCGTTTACCGCCGAGTATTGGCACATGGGGGCGATGGCGATGCGGTTGTTCAAGATGAGATTGCCGCACGTGATAGGTGAAAACAGGACACTCATGGCCGGGGGAGCTTACAAGGAAGGTAAAAAGTCCATACAGCGTAGTGTGTCCTGAAAAGAATGTCGCGCCGGAATCCATGGTGCCGGTTCGTGGCTGACGAACGCACTCGTGAAGTGGAATTCCATGACACGGATGCCAAGGTTTGTCGGGATAATTGCCAGGATCGGCTACCTACTTCGTGTGTGCGACATGTTGCCTGCTTCCCTGAAACGTTACGCCTGGTTGTCTATTGCCGCGGCCCTCGCCACGATTCTGCTGAAAGGGGCGGCCTGGTGGATGACCGGTTCAGTAGGGCTGTTATCCGATGCCCTGGAGTCCTTCGTCAACCTGGCGGCGGCGTTCATGGCCCTGGCCATGCTGTCCCTGGCAGCGACCCCCGAGGATGAGGACCATCCCCACGGACACAGCAAGGCGGAGTACTTTTCCAGCGCCTTCGAAGGCTTCCTGATTCTGGTCGCGGCGGCCAGCATCGGCTACACGGCGGTGAATCGGCTAATGAATCTCCAGCCTCTGGAAGACGTGGCCATCGGCCTGGCCGTGTCGGTGCTGGCTTCACTCATCAATCTGGCCACGGCCCGTACACTCATGGCCGTGGGGCGGGAACACAACTCCATCACCCTGGAGGCGGACGCCCATCATCTGCTCACTGATGTCTGGACCTCGGCGGGCGTCATTGTCGGCGTCGGTCTGGTCTGGGCGACGGGCTGGCTCTGGCTGGACCCGGTCATCGCCCTGCTGGTGGCGGCGAATATCGTCTGGACCGGCTGGCAATTGCTGCATCGTTCAGCCGAGGGACTCATGGATGTATCCATTCCCCCCGAACAGATCGGGACCATCGAAACCGTACTGGATAGTTACCGGGCCATGGGTTTGGAATTCCACGCCCTGCGTACTCGCCAGGCCGGCGCAAGGGCTTTCGTCACCTTGCATGTCCTGGTACCCGGCGCCTGGACGGTGCAGGTGGGTCACG
>CAZEOR010000306.1:0-4099 GCA_964513695.1 uncultured Thiobacillus sp. | reverse complement strand
GAGGAACTGCTGGCCAACGAACTGTTCGGCCACGAGAAGGGCGCCTTCACCGGCGCCGTCGGCAAGACCGGCCTGCTGGTGGCCGCCCACGGCGGCACCCTGTTCCTGGACGAGGTCACGGAAATGTCCCCCGCCATGCAGGTCAAGCTGCTGCGCGCCATCCAGGAAAAGGAGGTGCTGCCGGTGGGCGGCACCAGGCCGGCCAAGGTGGACGTGCGCTTCATCGCCGCCAGCAACCGGGACATGAAAGCCTGGGTGGCGGATGGCCGTTTCCGCCAGGATCTCTATTTCCGCCTCAACGTGGTGAACCTGCACATTCCGCCGCTCTCCCAGCGGCGCGAGGACATCCCCCTGCTGGCCCAGCACTTTCTGGACCGGGCCGCGCCCCTGATGCACAAATCGGTGCGGACCATCTCGGACGAAGCCCTGGCCCTGCTCAAGGCCTACGATTTCCCCGGCAACGTGCGCGAACTGGAAAACATCATCGAGCGCGGCGTCGCCATCTGCCAGGGCGACACCCTGGAAGCCGCACACCTGCCCGACGACCTGCGCGACCTCACCATCCGCGCCTTCCGCCGTCGCGACGGCCGCGTCATCCCGCTGGAAGAACAGGAACGCGACTACATCCTCTGGGTGCTGGAGGAAGCCCACGGCAACCAGACCCTGGCCGCCCAGATGCTGGGCATCGACCGGGTATCGCTGTGGCGCAAGTTGAAAAAGTACGGGGAAGAGAAAGGGTGATCAGACCGGTTCGCGCCCATGTTTGCAGCATTGGCGCAGTGGCTGCCATAAACAGAGGATGGCACATTCGACGACAGAACATGCCTTCGGCCGGCGGCACAAATCCATCCCTAAGTGGCAATCCTGGCTGTCATCAGCCCGCATGCAGGGCTTGCTGTTAATCTTGGCAGTCCATTCGAAGGAGTATCGAAACCATGAAAGTTCTGTTGGCAATCTGTCTGGTTGTGGCAGCCCCTCTCGTTTGTGCGGCCGAAAATCCCCCCATTTCGACCCCGCCTGTCGCCATGAAGGGCGAAGTCCTGGAAACCATGGATGCCGGTGGCTATACCTACCTTCGCCTCAAGACCAAGCAAGGAGAGACCTGGGCTGCCGTCAACAAGACACGGGTCGGCAAGGGCGCTCAAGTCACGATAGAAAACGTGATGGTCATGGAGAACTTCGAGAGCAAATCACTGAAGAAAACATTTCCTAAAATCCTGTTCGGTTCTTTGGGGGGGACGGGAATCTCTGCGTCTGGCGAAGGCATGGACATGGCCGCGGCCCACTCGGGCCTGGGCAAGACCAAGGACATCGGCGACGTCCAGGTTTCCAAGGCCGTCGGCGCCAACGCGTATACGGTGGCTGAAATCGTCGCAAAGGGCGCCGGACTCAAGGACAAGCCTGTACTGGTACGTGGCAAGATCGTGAAATACAACGCGCAGATCATGGGGAAAAACTGGATACATCTGCGCGATGGCTCGGGTTCCGCCGCGAACAACACTCACGACATTCTTGTGACGACCTCTGATCCGGCCAAGTTGGGGGATGTCGTCAACGTGAAAGGCATTGTCCGGACCGAAAAGGATTTCGGCGCGGGGTACGCTTACAAGGTACTTATCGAAGAGGCGACGCTTCAACCTTAGTCACGTTTCATGCCTGGCGTGCCGCGAGCCGCCACAGGGATGTCCGCTCCGCCGCGCGGGCCGCGTGGAGCGGATCGCCCTCATCGGAGGTGCGGGGGTGCCGTGGGCGGACATCGATACGTCCGACGACCCGCAGGCCTGCCGTCTCGAAATCGCCCAGCAGTTCCGAGCGCGAGCGCAGGCCCAGATGTTCGGCGAGATCCGAAAGCACCAGCCAGCCTTCCCCGTCCGGAGTCAGGTGCGCGGCAAGGCCCTTGATAAAGCCCCGCAGCATCCGGCTGTCAGGGTCGTAGATCGCAGACTCGATCGGCGAGCTGGGTTGTGCCGGCAGCCAGGGGGGGTTGCAGACCACAAGTGACGCGCGGCCGTCGGGAAACAAATCCGCCTGCACCACCTCGACCCGGCCACCCAGCCCGAGACGCGCAACATTCTCACGGGCGCAGACCAGGGCGCGCGGATCCTGGTCGGTCGCCACGACACGCGCGACGCCTCGCCTGGCCAATACGGCGGCCAGCACGCCCGTTCCCGTACCGATATCGAAAGCCAGCGGCGGCACCAGCAACTGCGCTTGGGCCACCAAGTCAACGTACTCGCCACGGATCGGTGAAAACACCCCGTAGTGCGGATGGATACGCTCTCCGAGCGCCGGGACTTCCACGCCCTTCTTGCGCCATTCGTGAGCGCCGATCAGGCCGAGCAACTCCCGAAGGGGAAGCACGGAAGGCGCATCCGCCGCGCAATCGGCTGCGCCATAGGCCTCCAAGCAGGATTCCCTCATGTCGGGAGCCCGCCGCAGCGGGACACGGTAGTCTCCATCCAGGGGCAGGAGCAGCATCGCCAATGTCCGCGCTCGCCTGAATTGCGCCTGGCGATGGAGCTGGAAGGCCTCGCCTGGTTGTGCGTTGGCGGAGTTCGGCATCATGCTTTGTTTGCGCTCAACGCGACGCCCCATTGCCTGAAGCAATTGCCGGGCGTTCTGGAAATCCCCTCGCCAGAGCATCGCAGTGCCTGCGCAAGCCATGCGGTAAGCCACATCGGCCGTGGTGTGGTCATCGCCGATGACCACACGCCCTGGAGGCGGATTACCGCTTTCCGAACGCCAGCGCGCCGAGCGTGCCACACCGGCCTCGGTCCAGTGGATGGTCGGGGAAAGATTTGCCGGGATATTCACGTGGGCGCCGTCCTCTGGCTGGAGCGGAATTGGCGCGGCAGCGTGGCTGATTAAAGGGGAAACGGGCGCGCTCCGGCATCGGAACCGGCACCCGCGCTCGATACGGAGATAAGCGGAAGTCTGCCCTCCCATGAACATCAAGGGAATAGGCGCAGCCAGGTCAATGCCTCGATAAGCATCCTCCATGCCGTAAATAAAGCCGGCCTGGCCACGTCAAATCAGAACTCGTTCCTGATGCGCTTGTAACCTTTCACCAGCTCGTGATTGGCCTGGGTGACGCTTTCCGAGAAGCCGGTCTGGTCGGGCGTGACGGGGACGATGGTGGCCAGTTCCTCGTCGGAATGGATGTTGGTGGTGGAGGGAATGTAGAAGCCGGGCGGCACGGAGCAGCCTTCCACCACCGCGTTGTGGCGCACCACGGAGCCGTCGCCGACAGTGCAGTTGTAAAGCACCGAATTGAAGCCGATGAACACATTGTCGCCCACCTTGCAGGGGCCGTGCACGATGGAGCGGTGGGCGATGGAGGAGCCGCGGCCGATGCTGACGCCGCCGCCGGCCTTGCAATGGATGACCACGCCGTCCTGGATATTGGAATCCGCGCCGATGACGATGGGTTCCATGCCGCCGCTTTCATCCACTTCATCGGCGCGGATCACGGCGTAGGGGCCGATGAAGACATTGGCTTGCACGATCACCTTGCCGCACAGGATGGCGGTGGGATCGACAAATGCGGATTCGTGGACGACGGGGACGTCCCCGTTGGGATTGCGGCGGATCATGGATAACTCCTTCTCGGCATGGCCGGGGTTCGAGCGATGGAAGCGGTTCGCGTTCCCCGAGCCTTCCAGAACATCCGGTACTGTCTGAGGCCGGAGTTGGATCGGGCACACCGCGGCACGCTGTCGCCGCTTGCAAGAACTCGAGAATATCGGATTGGGCGGGTTTATCAGCTTTTGCTAAAATGATGCGATTTACCACGTAGTAGTTGCAATATGCAATATTTTTGCATCGCAGCTTAACGCATCCTCAGATAGGCGACCCCCACGATGAACAACCCATTGCTGCTGCGCTTTTTCCCCTTCCTGGCCTGGTTTCCCATCAGTTCCGTTCTTCTGCGCGGCGACATGATCGCCGGCATCACCGGCGCCCTGGTGCTGGTGCCGAAGGCGATGGCCTACGCGCAGCTGTCGGGGTTGCCGGTCTACTACGGTCTCTACGTGGCGTTCATTCCAGCCATCCTGGGCGCCTTGTGGGGTTCCTCGCGGCAGCTTTCCACCGGCCCGGT
>CAZEOR010000305.1:0-4128 GCA_964513695.1 uncultured Thiobacillus sp. | reverse complement strand
CGCCGGCGGCTCGGCCAAGCAGGGCCGCGACCGCAAGTTCCAGGCCATCCTGCCGCTCAAGGGCAAGATCCTCAACGTGGAGAAGGCCCGCTTCGACAAGATGCTCTCTTCCCAGGAAGTCGTCACCCTGATCACCGCACTGGGCACCGGCATCGGCTCTGGCCTGGGCAAGGACGACTACAACCCGGCCAATCTGCGTTACCACCGCATCATCATCATGACCGACGCGGACGTGGACGGCTCCCACATCCGTACGTTGCTGCTCACCTTCTTTTACCGGCAGATGCCCGAGCTGGTGGAGCGGGGCCACATCTACATTGCCCAGCCGCCCCTCTACAAGGTCAAGCAGGGCAAGCGCGAGAGCTACATCAAGGACGACTACGAGCTGAAGCAGTACCTGCTGCGGGAAGCCCTCAACGGCGCCGAGCTGATCCCCTCCGCCGGCGCGGAAGCCGTGCCCAAGGACAGCTTCGAGCGCATCGCCCGGGAATTCCTCCTGGCCGAAGCCATGATCGAGCGCCTGGCCCGGCGCCTGGATATCGACGTGCTCTACAGCCTGCTCAAGATCCCCGCCATCAGCCTCAACACGGAAGAAGAGGCCGCCCGGGCCGCCCAACTCCTCACCGCTGAACTCTCCAAGCTGGGCCCCATGAAGATCACCCCCGTCCAGCACGAGGGGGATGTGGGCTACCGCCTGGAAATCACCAAGACCCGCCATGGCATCGGCCATACCAGCTTCCTGGACGCCAACTTCATTGAAGGTGGTGATTACGACCAGTTGCGGCGCACCACGGAAATCCTCACCGGCCTGATCGGCGAGGGTGCCGAAATCCGCCGGGGCGAGTCGAAGGCCGCCGCCTACGACTTCAAGCAGGCTCTGGACTGGCTGCTCAACGAGGTCAGGAAGAACCTGGGCATCCAGCGCTACAAAGGCCTGGGCGAGATGAACCCGGAACAGCTCTGGGAAACCACCATGGACCCCAAGGTGCGCCGCCTGCTGCGCGTCCAGATCGAGGACGCCATTGCCGCCGACGGTATCTTCACCACCCTCATGGGCGAGGAAGTGGAACCGCGCCGGCACTTCATCGAAACCAATGCGCTGGGTGTCAGAAACCTGGATGTTTGATCGGAAACAGCCATGAAATATTCGATTCGATTCCTCGTCGCCACCATGCTGGTGTTCAGCACGGCGACTTTCGCCGCCACCGAGGATGGCCGGATGGCCGCTGCGCTACGCTTGTTCGAAGCCATGGACATGCGACTCAACCTGGCCCGTACCGTCGAGCAGGTGGTTCTGCTGGAAGTGGAGAAGAATCCGAAACTTGAGCCCATCAAAGGCGTCATGCTGGATTTCATGAACAAATACATGGGGTTCGATAATCTGAAGGCTGACCTGGCAAGCATCTACGTGAATGCCTATACCCAGACTGAACTTGAGGAATTGACCCGCTTCTATCAAACCCCCGTGGGTATGAAAGCGCTCAAGCAAATGCCCGAGTTGACGGTCCAGGGTGCGCGCCTGGGACAGCGTCAAGTCGAAGAGCATCTGGGCGAATTGGAAGCCATGCTTACCAAGGAATACGAGCGCCGGCAGGCGCAGCCGGCCAAGTAACCAAGTCAGACCGGCCGCGCACGATGGCCTGTCGTCATTGATTCACCGCGCTTCCCCATGAAGCTATACCTGGTTCGCCACGGCGAGAGTGAGGCCAACGTGGCAGGGGTCATCAACGACGACCCGATCCAGCCCGTATACCTGACCACTCGCGGGCGCAACCAGGCGAAGCTGGCGGCAACAGGTCTGCGCAGCCTGAATTTTGCATGCGCCTATGTTTCTCAATTTCCCCGTGCCCGCCAGACGGCGGAAATACTCCTGGCCGGCCTGAGCCTATCCCCGCCACTCTGTATTGATGCCCGACTCAACGAGCGTCGTTCGGGGTTGGACGGCCAGCCTGTGGAGGCCTTCGACGGCTTGGTGCGGCCGGATCCGGTGCGCATCAAGCCGGTCAACGGAGAATCCTTCCTGGAACAGATGGACCGCTTGCGCAGTTTTCTCGACGAAGCTGCCCGACGCCATCCCGATGCCATGGTGCTGGCTGTTTCCCACGAAAATCCCATCATGGCGGCCGCCGCTCTGGCTGGGCGCGATCCGGAAGAAGCCGCCCGCGCCAAGCTCGGCAATGCCGAGTGGCTGGTCCTGGATTGGTAGGGTTAGTACTCACTCACACCACATGTCTGTGGATTTGATGCGAGAACCCTGCCACGCCATGCCCAGGGCGATGCTCCCGACGAGGCCAACTTGCCTGAACTGATGTGGATACCATTGAATAGCCATGAAATTTAGTAATAAGCACTAAGTGTTTTAACTTATTCAGTTTGTATAGAACATGACGATAACGCATTGAACGCGCACAACGACGGAAGGGGAAATGGCAATGTTTTTCAAATCCAAGGGTCAGCACGCTACGTTGAAGAAACAGATCTCCAGCCTGGAATCTGAAAACGAACGGCTGCATAGAGAATTGGAAGCGGCGCGTGCCACAGCGGCGGCGGCGGAATCGGGAAAACACAGCGCGGACGAGCAGTGCGCCTTGTTCCATGGCTTGTCCGAGCATATCGGTACTTTCAGCGATTCCATCAAGGAATCCCAGACTTCTCTCGCCGCTCTGGCCCAGGTCATGAAACATGAAACCGACCAGGTGGTGAACAACAACCAGACGGTGGGTGACAACCTGGGTCTCATCAGCCGCATGGCGGACAATCTGGTGGGTTTCACCGAGCGTCTCAACGACACCGCATCGGCGGTCGAGAAACTCCATGACCGCATCGGCGAGGTGGAGGGCATCGTCAAGCTGATCAAGGAGATCGCCGACCAGACCAATCTGCTTGCCCTCAATGCCGCCATCGAAGCGGCCCGGGCCGGGGAATTCGGTCGCGGTTTCGCAGTGGTGGCGGACGAGGTGCGCAAACTGGCGGAACGGACGCGGGGGGCCACCGACGAAATTTCCGGGCTGGTGCGTTCGGTCCAGGACGAGGCCTCTATCGTGCGGAACCAGGTTCAGGTGGACCCGGAGCACACTCATGCTTTCAGGGAGGACAGCAGCAATGCCCACGGCGGCATGCAGGCCCTGATGGACATGTCGAACCAGATGATCGGCACCATTGCCGCCAGCGCCCTGCGCAGCTTCGTGGAAACCGCCAAGGTGGACCATCTGGTGTTCAAGATGGAAATTTACAAGGTATTTCTGGGTCTGTCGGGCAAGTCGGAATCGGATTTCGCCAGCCATACCGGTTGCCGGCTGGGAAAGTGGTACTACGAGGGGGATGGCAAGCATTGCTTCTCCAAACTGCCCGGCTACACCGGCGTGGAGCCACCCCATATCGAAGTTCATCATCATGGTGTGGCGGCGGTACGCTCCTTCCGGGCTGGCGACCAAGCCGCCGGCTTGGCGGAACTGGGCAAGATGGAAGCCGCCAGCATGCAGGTGTTGCGCAACCTGGAAACCATGGCAGCCAGCGGCGGGAATGACCCGGGCATACTCTGTGCCGGGCTAAAATCCTGATTCGCCCATGGCCGCCGACCGGTCCATGAGCGGCCGGCGGCCATAGGCGCGCGCGCATGCGGCGCCCCGCCGGCAACTTCTAGCAAAGCCGGCAAACCATGTTGCGATTAACTGAAGTCAAACTCTCCCTCGAGCATCCCGAAGGCGCGCTCCGCGCCGCCATCCTCAAGCGCCTCGGCATCCCGGACGGGGATCTGATCCGCTTCGAAATCCACCGGCGTGGCTATGACGCGCGCAAACGCACGGAGATCGCCCTGGTCTACACCCTGGACGTGGAAGTCAGGAACGAGTCGGCCGTATTGAAGAAATTGCATGGCGACAAGCATGTGTCGGTCACGCCGGACATGGCTTACAAGTTTGTCACCCGGGCGCCGACGGGCTTGAACTCCCGTCCGGTGATCATCGGCGCAGGCCCCTGCGGTCTGCTCGCCGGCCTGATCCTGGCCCAGATGGGTTTCCGCCCCCTTCTGCTGGAGCGGGGCAAGGCGGTTCGCGAACGCACCAAGGACACCTGGGGCCTGTGGCGCAAGGGCGAACTGAACCCGGAATCCAACGTGCAGTTCGGCGA
>CAZEOR010000304.1:0-4134 GCA_964513695.1 uncultured Thiobacillus sp. | reverse complement strand
GAATACCTCACCAAGCCGGTGAACCCGGAGGAGCTGGAGCTGGAGGTCAAGCGCGCCCTGCAAGGCGCCGCCCTGCTGCGCGACCACCAGTACTGCAAGAAGCGGCTGAGCAGCAAACGCAGCGGCGGCATGGTGGGCAACAGCGCCGCCATGGCCGAATTGCAGGGCCTCATCGATGCCGTCGCCAATACCGAGGCCACCGTGCTGATCCAGGGCGAAAGCGGCGTCGGCAAGGAACTGGTGGCCCACGCCATCCATGAACGCAGTCCGCGTTACACCCGAAATTTCGTCGCCGTGGACTGCTGCACCCTCCAGGAAAAGCTGTTCGAGTCGGAACTGTTCGGCCACGAGAAGGGCGCTTTCACCGGCGCCGACAGGCAGAAGCCGGGACTCATCGAGGCAGCAAAGGGCGGCACCCTGTTCCTGGACGAGATCGGCGAAATCGAGCCGGCTATCCAGGCCAAGCTGCTGCGCGTGCTGGAAACCGGCCAGTACCGCCGCCTGGGCGGTGTCAAGGACCTGCGCGCCGACGTGCGCATCGTCGCCGCCACCAACCGCAACCTGGCCCAGATGAGCAAGGAGGGGCGCTTCCGCAATGACCTCTACTACCGCCTGTCCGCCTTCACCCTGCGCATCCCGCCGCTACGCGAGCGGCCCCAGGACATCCCCGCCCTGATCGAGCATTTCCTCGCCCACCACAGTTTCTCCCGCCGCCTGGACAAGCGGGTGAGCCCGGCGGCCCTGAAGCTGCTCATGGCCTATGGCTTCCCCGGCAATATCCGGGAACTGCGCAACATGGTGGAGCGGGCCATCATCGTCGGCGGCGCCAGCGAGGAAATCCGCCCCGAGCATTTCTCCTTCGAATCCCTGGGCGAGCAGCCCGGCCAGTTCAGCATGGGCTTCCAGCACGAACCCAGCCTGGACGAGATCGAACGCCGCTACCTGGAACTGCTGGTGGCCAAGTATGCCGGCCACCGGGGCCGCATCGCCGCCATCCTGGGCATCAGCGAGCGCAGCGTGTACCGGCTGCTGGAGAAGCATGGTTTCAAGGGCGAGGGGCCTTAGGGCTCTAGCAGCCCGGTGCACCTCAGCCGGCTGCGTAGCGCATCCACCTCTTCCAGCAAATCCGCCACCAGGGCGGCGAGTTCCGGTACCGCATCGAAATCCCTCTCCAGCTGGCGCATGCGCCGGGCGCGCAACAGGCTGACGCCGGAGAAGCGCCAGATGCCGGCCACGCTTTCCGCGTGGGGGAACAGGCCTTCCTCGATGTGGCGCAGCAGCCATTCCGGTTCCACCACACAGGCGGCCGCCACCTGTTCCAGGGTCAGCCAGGAATCCTCCATGAGGCTGCCGATCAGGATGTCATTGTCGTCGCGCATGGCTCAGGCCCTCCCTTCGCGGCGCGGATCGAAGGCCAGTTCCCGCGCCATGGTTTCGTACAGTTCCCGCGCCTTCGGGGTATCGGCGGGGGGCAGGACCACCTGGATGTCCAGCAGCAGATCGCCGGGCGGATTGCCGGGGATGCCCTTGCCGCGCACGCGCAGCTGCCGGCCGCTGCGGGCACCTTCCGGGATGCGCACCTTGACGCTCCCTTCCGGCAGATCCACCGCGACGACGGCACCCAGGGCCGCTTCCCAGGGTGCCACCGGCAAGGCTAGGTGCAGGTCGCGCCCTTCCGCGCGCAAACGATGGTGGGGGTGGAAATGGACTTCCAGCATCAGGTCGCCGGCGGGTGCCCCGCCCATGCCCGGCGCTCCCTGCCCGGCCAGGCGGATCACCTGGCCCTCGCGCACGCCCTTGGGAATCTTCACGTTGAGGGTGCGGGTCACCAGTTGCACCCGGCCCTGGGCGTCCATCCGGGGCACCCGCAGGGAAACCTGGCGCGTGGCGCCGTGGAAGGCATCCTCCAGGTCCAGCAGCACCTTGGCGTGGTGGTCCTCGCCGCGTGCCTGGAACTGGCCACCGCGTGTTCCACTGTGGGGGCCGCCGTGGGGATGGCCTCCGCCCATGCGGCCGAACAGTTCGGCGAAGAAGTCACTGAAGTCGGCGGTTTCCCCGGGCGCGAAGCCGCCGCCGGAAAACTCGAAGCCGGCATCCCAGTCCGGTGGCGGACGGAAATCCTGGCCGGGCCGGAAGCCCGCGCCCAATTGATCGTAGGCGGCGCGTTTCTCCGGGTCCGAGAGCACGGCGTTGGCCTCGTTGACCTCCTTCATGCGCAACTCGGCATCCGCCTCCTTGGAGACATCCGGGTGGTACTTGCGCGCGAGCTTGCGAAAGGCCTTCTTGATCTCTTCCGCCGTCGCGTCGCGGGCCACCCCCAGTATCTGGTAGTAGTCCTTGAATTGCATGGAGTTCCCCTTCTTCAGGTTTCGCGGGTCTGATTTCAGCTTAGGAAATGAAGGCTGCTCGTTGGATCATCAAGGCCCTTGAAGCCGGCAAAAAAATCCCTAAATCGGGCAGTAGGAGCATCGGCGTTCGGTGCTCGCTGCAACCTGAAATGGAGGATCACGATGATGTACCGCTCCCTGTTTCCCCGCGACCTGTTCGCGGAACTGGACCGGCTGCAACGCGAGATGCAGCAGGCCAACGAATTCTCCCCCAGCATCCGCGGCTTCGCCCGGGGCGGCTTCCCGGCCATGAACGTGGGCGGCACGGCCCGCTCGGTGGAGATCTACGCCTTCGCCCCCGGCATCGAGCCGGCCAGTATCGACGTGCAGTTGGAGAAGGGCGTGCTGACCATCGCCGGCGAGCGCAAACCCCAACTGCCCGGCAAGGACGAGAATGCCACCGTGCATATCGACGAACGCTTCGCCGGCCGCTTCCGCCGGGTGGTCACCCTGCCCGACGACGTGGACCCCAACGCGGTGCACGCCAAATACCGCCACGGCGTCCTGCACATCAGCATCCAGCGCCGCGAGGCTGCCCAGCCGCGCCGCATCAGCATCGATTGAGGAGAACCGGACCATGACCGATAAAACCCCTTCCGAAGCCGTTCGCAATGAGCCCACCCTGATGCCCCCCGTGGACGTGATCGAGGATAGCGCCGGCATCACCCTCTACGCCGACCTGCCCGGCGTGCCCAAGGACAAGCTCAGCCTGCATGTGGAAGCCGACACGCTGACCATCGAGGGCGAGGTGGCCCTGGATATGCCGCAAGACATGGAATCCACCCACGCCGAAGTGAGCCTGCCCCGCTACCGGCGCGTGTTCACCCTGTCCAAGGAACTGGACAGCGACAAGGTCGCCGCCGAGTTCGCCCAGGGTGTGCTCAAGCTGCGCGTTCCCAAGGCCGAGCATGCCCAGCCGCGCCGCATCGAGGTGCGGGTGGAATAAGTCCGCCAAACCCGGCATCCGGGGCGACCCGATTCCAGGCATCTCCGCATCGGAGCGCCCCGGCCAAGCGCCGGGTATGCCGGTATAATGTCCGGCTTTCCGATTGTCTGGGTCACCGCCGTGGAAGCCGAACGCCTCAACCTCATCGAAACCACCCTGAACGATCTGGCGCGCCGCGCCAATGAGCTACGGGGGTATCTTTGACTACCCTGGCAAACATGATCGTTTGCAGGAAGTCGTAGGCCTGCTGGAAGACCCCACCGTCTGGAACGATGCCAAGCGAGCCCAGGATCTGGGCCGGGAGCGCAAGGAGCTGGAAGGCGTGGTAGTCAACCTGGACAAGATCGGCCAGGGTCTGGCCGATCATCGGGAGCTGTTCGAACTCGCCCGCATGGAGGACGACGACGACACCCTGGAGTCCGTGGAAGCCGATGTCGCCGAACTGGAAAAGCAGGTGGCCGGCCTGGAGTTCCGCCGCATGTTCTCCGGCGAGATGGACGCCGCCAACTGTTTCATCGACATTCAGTCCGGCTCCGGCGGCACCGAGGCTCAGGATTGGGCCGGCATGCTGGAGCGCATGTACGTGCGCTACGGCGAACGGCGCGGCTTCAAGGTGGAAGTGCTGGAGGAATCCGAAGGCGAGGTCGCCGGACTGAAATCCGCCGCCCTGAAGATTTCCGGCGAGTATGCCTATGGCTATCTGCGCACCGAAACCGGCGTGCACCGGCTGGTCAGAAAATCCCCCTACGACTCCAACGCCCGCCGCCACACCTCCTTCGCCAGCGTGTTCGTCTACCCGGA
>CAZEOR010000303.1:0-4137 GCA_964513695.1 uncultured Thiobacillus sp. | reverse complement strand
ATGGGTATCGCCGGACAGCGCCTGGGCGCGGCGGTGATGCGTCAGGTGCCCGCCGTGCGCGAGGCCATGCGCCATCCGCCGGCCACAGTGGGCAAACCCACGCCCCAGGCTCAGGCCATCCACTTCTTCAACCGCCGCCTGCCTGGCGGCCTGCCGGCGAAGACCACCCGGCAGATGCTGGGCCTCACCGATCCCAAGGTGGTGCCGGTGGTGCGGGACGCGGCCAAGGTGAGCGAGGACTCGGACGCGGTGTTCTACTTCCCCGGTTGCGGTTCCGAGCGCCAGTTCTCCCAGGTGGGTCTGGCCACCCTGGCCTGGTTGTTCGAACTGGGCGCGCAGACTGTGCTGCCGCCCACCTATCTCTGCTGCGGCTATCCTCAGACCGCGGGCGGCGACCGGGCCAAGGGCGACGCCATCACCATGCAGAACCGGGTGCTGTTCCACCGGGTCGCCAATACGCTGAACTACCTGGACATCAAAACCGTGCTGGTGTCCTGCGGTACCTGCCTGGACCAGTTGCAGGAATACCAGTTCGACAAGATATTCCCCGGCTGCCGCATCATCGACATCCACGAATACCTGGCCGAGAAGGGCGTGAAGCTGGAGGGCGTGGGTGGTAAACACTCAGGCACCCAGTACCTCTACCACGACCCCTGCCATACCCCCATGAAGCTGAAGAGCCCCATGAGCACAGTGAGAAACCTGGTGGGCGAGGGCGCCGGCCTCACCGAGCGCTGCTGCGGCGAGGCCGGCACCTTCGCCACCTCCCGGCCGGACATCGCCACCCAGGTCAAATTCCGCAAGGCCGAGGAACTGGACAAGGGCCGCGATGCCCAGAAGACCGCCGGCGCCGGCGAAGTGAAGGTGCTGACCTCCTGCCCCGCATGCCTGCAAGGGCTTTCCCGCTATTCCGACGACAACGGCATGGACGCCGACTACATCGTGGTGGAACTGGCGAAAAAGCTGCTGGGCGAGGACTGGATGGCGAAATTCCTGGATAAGGCCAGCCGGGACGGCATCGAGCGGGTGTTGCTGTGAGAGATGCGGAATGTCCCCTCTGCGCTGCCGACAGCGGAGAGGTGCTCTGGCGCGACAGCTTCTGCCGGGTGATCTGGGTGGAGGATGCGGACTATCCGGGTTTCTGCCGGGTGATCCTGAACGACCATGTCAAGGAAATGACCGACCTGTCCGCCGCCGACCGCTGCCGGCTGATGGACGTGGTGTTCGCCACCGAGGCGGTGATCCGCACCGTCCTCGACCCCGCCAAGATCAACCTGGCGAGCCTGGGCAACATGGTGCCCCACCTGCACTGGCACGTGATTCCCCGCTTCGCCGACGACCGCCACTTCCCCGACGCGATCTGGGCACAACCCAGGCGGGAGATTTCCCCGCCGCGTCCGCCGGCATCCGATTTCAAGCCGCGATGTGTGGCGCTGCTTCGCCAGCGGCTGGGGCCGTCGCGGGAATGACCCGCTCGGCTGGGAACACGGCCGAAAACGTGCTGCCCTTGCCCACCGTGCTGTCAATGCGCAGCTTGGCCTGGTGCCGCTGCAGGATGTGCTTGACGATGGCCAGGCCCAGACCGGTGCCGCCGGAGGCACGGGAACGGCCCCGGTCCACCCGGTAGAAGCGCTCGGTCAGGCGCGGGATGTGCTGGGGCTCGATGCCCTCTCCCGTGTCTGTCACCTTGAACACCATGCCGCCGTTTTCCCCCGCGCACCAGGCGATGCCGATATGCCCCCCCGCCGGGGTATAGCGCACCGCGTTGGAGACCAGATTGGCCAGGGCGCTGTAGAGCTCCTGGCTGTTGCCGATCAGGCGGGCCTGGCTGTCCACGGACAGGGCTACCCGGTGCCGGCCCTGGCTCATGGATTCCGCCTCAAAGGCCAGGCGCTTGGCCAGAGCTGGAACGTCCACGGCCTCGTCCTTGGTCTCCGGTTCACTTTCAAGGCGGGCCAGGGTGAGCAGGTCGTCCACCAGGCGGCGGATGCGGTCCGACTGCTCCCGCATGAGGGGAATGTGTTTGCGGAATTCTTCGGGGTTTGGATCGGGCATGTCGCCGAAGGCTTCTAGAAAGCCGACGATGACGGTGATGGGAGTGCGCAGTTCATGGGAGACGTTGGCCACGAAATCCCGGCGCATGGCCTCCACCCGTGCGAGTTCGGTGATGTCCCGGGCCAGCAGCATCTTCTGGTGGCGGGGCAGGGGTACCAGTTGCAGCGACAGGGTTTTCTCGCGGGTACCCGGCGAGTCCATGGTCAGGGTTTGGGAGTAATCCTCGGCGCCGAGCCACTCTGCGAAGCGTGAGTGGCGTACCAGATACAGGATGAACTGGCCCAGGTCCCGGTTGGGGGACAGCCCGAGCAAATGTTCGGCAGCTTGGTTGAGCCACTGTATGCGGTTGCCTTCATCCAGGATCACCACACCGTCGGGCAGGTTGCGGGTGGCTTCAAGCATCTGTTCCAGGTCGGCGGCAACCTTCTGTTGGGCACCCTGACGGGTGCGCTGCAGTTTTTCCAGGCGATACAGGGCGTCTCCCCATAGGCCATCCCCAGCCAGGACACACTTTTCCGAGCCGCCAAGCCAGTTGGTCAGCTTGAGCAACTGGCGCAGGTGGTATACCAAGTATGAAATCAGGCCAAAGGAAAAAACCATCCACGCCGTACCGGGAGGACGGCCGATGGAAATCAGCAGAGAGGCCAGCGCCAGCCCAAGTACCAGTATCAGGGGACGCCACCAGAATGACAGCATGAACGAGGTCAGGCCGTTAAGAATGACGGCATTCTACTCCGGCCGCCGTCTCGAATGAGTTCAGGCGATCGTGGCGGAAAACCGATAGCCGGCGCCACGCACTGTCTGGATCAGGCGATCGTGGGCGGTGGGCTCCAGTGCGGAACGCAGACGGCGGATGTGGACATCCACGGTACGCTCTTCCACGAAGACATGGTCGCCCCAGACTTGATCCAGCAATTGGGAGCGCGAGTAGACCCGCTCGGGATGGGTCATCATGAAGTGCAGCAGGCGGAATTCGGTGGGACCCAGGTCCAGAGCCTGTTGATCGCCATACACCCGGTGGGAGAGCGGGTCGAGCTTGAGTCCGCTGATCTCCACCGCATCTTCGGTCATCTGGGGCGCGCGCCGGCGCAACACGGCCTTGATGCGCGCCATCAATTCCCGCGGCGAGAACGGCTTGGTGATGTAGTCGTCGGCCCCGATGTCCAGACCCTGGATCTTGTCCCGTTCCTCGGAGCGGGCAGTCAGCATGATGATGGGAATACCCTTCAAGCGGCCATCGCTGCGAATGCGACGGGCGAGTTCAATACCAGACATTCCGGGCAGCATCCAGTCCAGCAGGATCAGGTCGGGCAAGGCGCCGCGTAGAAGGCTGATCGCATCCTCGGCATCCGCCGCGACGATGACGTCATGGCCGTGCTGGCCCAGGTTGAATTTGAGGACTTCCTGAATGCCCGGTTCGTCCTCGACGATAAGTATGGTGGCTGACATGGAAGCCTCGAAAAATAAATATTGCTTCACATGTTATGACGGTTTCATGAAGGTTTCGTGACATCGAGCCGGTCACGTCCGGCTCCCGCAGCGCGTAGTCTCCAAGAGAAGGGAGGGTGGGGAACGAGCCGTTCCAGAGGAGAGCGGTTGGCAGCGTTCACTTCCCGTAGCGCGCCGGCCGCCTCGCCCCCAAGTGCCTTGCCTGCTCGTCGATCCGCATCCAGCTCGAACAGCCAATGCATGCCCAGCCACGCCGCAAGCGAAGCGCCCAGTATCGGCCATGTGGAACTCAGGTGCATGTCGTTCGGCGTCAGAATTGTGAACGCGAGGATGGGGAGCATATCCACCATGCGCTGGGGCCAGGTGGCGTGGGTGGCGGCATGCGCTAGCAGGAAGCGCACCCCATTTTCCGACAGCTGCTGCGCCAGACCGGAAGACAGGAACACTTCGCACCGCCTCGGCAATAGTCCGACCGTGAAGACAAAAGGGATTGCATGTTCGGCGAGGGTGACGGGAGGTAATGCCATGCCCAGGCCTTTGAGTTCCACCAGGGCCTGGTCGATGGAAGCGCGTAGCGGGCCGATGCTCAGCGTGCGAATCACCAGTGCTCGGCAGATGGACGGACCGAACCAG
>CAZEOR010000302.1:0-4144 GCA_964513695.1 uncultured Thiobacillus sp. | reverse complement strand
GGATGAAATCTTCCGGGCCGTGGATGGAGCGGTCGACGTGCGATTCGGCGGCGAAGTTGACGATGGCGCGCGGCCGGTGTTCCGCCAGCAGCTTGGCGATCAGGGTTCGGTCGCCGATGTCGCCCTGGACGAAGATGTGACGGTCATCACCCTTCAGGCTGGCCAGATTCTCCAGGTTGCCCGCGTAGGTGAGCTTGTCCAGGTTGAGGACAGGTTCGTGATGCTGCTTCAGCCAGTCCAGGACGAAATTCGCGCCGATGAAGCCGGCGCCGCCGGTGACGAGGATCATGTCTTGCTCCCTTTCAAACGTAGCCCCGTCATCCCGGCGGACGCGGGGATCCAGGTGGTATGCATACTGGATTCCGGCGTCCGCCGGGATGACGATTCAAGGTTCATAGCCATTCGGATTCATGGATTGCCAACGCCAGGTGTCCTCGCACATCTCTTCCAGTCCGTGCCGGGCTTTCCAGCCAAGCTCCAATTCCGCCTTGGCGGGGTCGGCATAACACTGGGCGATATCCCCGGCACGGCGCGGGGCGAACCGGTAGGGCACCGGCCGACCGGAAGCTTGTTCAAACGCCATGGCCATCTCCACCACGCTATAGCCGCGCCCGGTCCCCAGGTTCCAGATTTTGACGCCGGGGGTTCTCTCCAGCTTTTCCACGGCTCGGACATGGCCCGCCGCCAGATCCACCACGTGGATGTAGTCCCGTACCCCTGTGCCGTCGGGCGTGGGGTAGTCGTTGCCGAACACATTCAAGTGCTCGCGCCTGCCCACCGCCACCTGGGAAATATAGGGCATCAGGTTGTTGGGAATGCCGCGCGGGTCTTCGCCGATGCGGCCGCTCTTGTGGGCGCCCACCGGGTTGAAATAGCGCAGCAGGGCGATATGCCAACCCGGGTCGGCAACGGCCACGTCGCCCAGGATCTGCTCGATGATCAGTTTGCTGCGGCCATAGGGGTTGGTCGTGGCGCCGACCGGGAAATCCTCGCGGATGGGCACCGAGGCCGGATCGCCATAGACCGTGGCGGAGGAACTGAACACCACGGTCTTCACGCCGGCCGCCTGCATGGCTTCGAACAGGGTGACACTGCCGGCGATGTTGTTGTCGTAGTAATACAGAGGCATGGCGATGGACTCTCCGACTGACTTGAGTCCGGCAAAATGAATCACGGCATCGATGTCGTGGTCCCGGAATACCCTATCCAGTAATGCCCGGTCACGGATGTCACCTTCGATAAACGGAAAATCCTGGCCGGTCAGCTCCCGTACCCGTTCCAGGGATTCCGCGCTGCTGTTGCACAGGTTGTCCAGCACGACGATGTCATAGCCCGCATTGAGGAACTCCACGCAGCTATGGGAGCCGATATAGCCGGCCCCGCCGGTGATGAGAATGGTCTTCATGGTTTCTCCGGGATTTTTGTTGGTATCGGATTATTCGTGTCGGTCTTGAATCGTCGATGACAGCGTTGGGCGAAACTCAGTCGAAAACCACCGTCTTGTTGCCATAGACCAGGATACGGTTGTCGATATGCCAGCGCACAGCGCGGGACAACACCACCTTTTCCAGGTCGGCGCCCTTGCGCACCAGGTCTTCCAGGTCGTCCCGATGGCTGATGCGGGTCACGTCCTGCTCGATGATGGGGCCGTCGTCCAGCACTTCGGTGACGTAGTGACTGGTGGCGCCGATCAGCTTCACGCCCCGTTCGAAGGCGCGCTGGTAGGGCTTGGCGCCATGGAAGGCGGGCAGGAAGGAGTGGTGGATGTTGATGATGCGGTTGGGGTAGTGGGCGATGAAATCCTGGGACAGCACCTGCATATAACGGGCCAGGACGATGAAATCCACATGGTGGGCATCCAGGATGGCGCGCTGCTGGGCTTCCGCCTCCGCTTTGTTTTCCTTGGTCACCTGGATGTGCTGGAACGGGATCTTGTAGGCCTCGGCCAGCCAGTGAGTGTCCGGGTGGTTGCTGATGATCAGGGGGATGTCGCAATACAGTTCACCAGCGTGGTGGCGGTAGAGCAGGTCGGCCAGACAGTGGTCGAACTTCGAGACGAAGATGGCCAGACGCGGCTTTACGCGGGAAAGCGAGAGCTTCCAGTCCATCCGGTGCTCCGCGGCGATGGGCCCGAAAGTCTCGTCGAACTTGTGCAGCCCCAATTCGAAGCCGTCCAGGGACCATTCCACCCGCATCAGGAACAGCCCGGCGGCGCCGTCCTGGTGCTGGTCGGCGTGCAGGATGTTGGCATTGTGCTTGAGCAGGAAGTTGGCGATGGCGGCGACCAAGCCTTTTTTGTCCGGGCAGGCGATCAGGAGAACGGCGGTATCGCGCATGGTGTTATGAGCTTGCTAACGATGAAAAAATGGCCGCAATCATAACGCGAGCCGGCCTTCATGCCGGGGAGATAACGCATAACGTCGGATCGATGTTCCCGTGATGTGGGGCTTTCCAAGGGCTTGCGGCACCCAACCGATGTTCATCTTGTTGCGGCCTGAAAGCGATGAGAACGCCTTCCCTCGGGAACGGACCGGAAGTCAGTCGACGGTTTTCCTGGCTAGGCATTACAAGCGGTTATCGATCCATCCGTTTTCCCGGCTTGACGGACATCACGGTTAGCTGCTGAACTCTGTTCCGGCCAACCACGGCTCATACCGAGTATCGACCTGGACAACAGATTCCAAGGAGCTCCAACATGAATGCCCCCTACCGTCCGATGACGGCGACGCAAATACTTGACCTCTATTTCATCGAGAACCGTTCACGGATTATGGATATCGCCTCATTCCTGGACCGGATCGACCGTTACGAAGGGGCCGAAGAGGCCAAGGCCGATTTTCGCTACCAGGCGTTCATCAAGATTCTGGACGTTCTTCGGGATGCCGATGGCAACAGGACAAAAGCCATTCAGGTGGCACTCAGCGACCCGACTACCGAACCGCTCGACAGCGCCATCGGAATGAAGGCATGGGGAGCTTGGGAAGGAGCGAAGCATGAAAGCAATTGATCCTCACATCCACATGGTTTCGCGCACGACCGATGACTATCTGAAAATGGCCATCAGCGGGATCCATACGGTTGCAGAACCGGCCTTCTGGGCGGGCTTCGACAGGAGTTCCTCCGACTGTTTCCGCGATTATTTCCACCAGTTGACGGTGGTTGAACCTGCGCGGGCGGCACGCTTCGGCATCAAACATTACTGCTGGATCGGCCTGAACTCAAAGGAGTCGGAGGATTTGAAGTTGGCCGAAGACGTGTTGGCCTTCATGCCCGAGTTCCTTGACCGGCCCACCGCCCTCGGCATCGGCGAGATCGGGCTGAACAAGAACAGTCGGAACGAAATTGCGGTATTGGAAAAACAGCTGGCCATGGCCGTCGAGCGCAATGAACTTATCCTGATCCATACGCCCCATCTGGAGGATAAGCTGAAAGGGACGCGGATCATCATGGACATGATTCGCTCGGAGCCCAGAATCGACCCGGGCCGCGTGCTGATCGATCATGCCGAGGAACATACCATCGGGGAGATCAAGGACAACGGTTTCTGGTTCGGCCTGACACTCTACCCGAATTCGAAGGGCAGTCCCGAGCGGGCGATCGATGCGGTGGAGATTTACGGCACTGACAGGATTTGCATCAATTCCTCCGCGGATTGGAGCGTCAGCGATCCGCTCTCCATATTGAAGTGCGCGAATGAAATGCGGCGACGGGGGCATTCGGAGCAGTCGGTAAGCAAGGTTTTCTACGACAATCCCAAGAGCTTCCTCGGTCAATGTCCGAAATTTCAAGCCAACTGATCACCTACTGCACCAACATCCATCCGGGTGATGGCTGGGAGGAAACCTTCACTGCCCTCAGGCATCACATTCCGGCGGTGAAGGCCGAGATTTCGCCGTTCCGTCCGTTTCCTATCGGTCTGCGGCTCTCTCGGCGAGCCGCAGTGGAGTTGGGCGGGAAAGAGCTGGAGCAGTTTATCGGCTGGCTTTCCGAGAATGACTGCTTTGTCCCCACGCTCAACGGATTTCCCTATGGTTCGTTTCATGGCGATAGAGTCAAGGAACAGGTCTACCTGCCCGATTGGCGAAGCCCGGAGCGTGCGGCCTACACCCTGCGTCTTGCCGACCTGCTGGCCGAATGGCTGCCG
>CAZEOR010000301.1:0-4157 GCA_964513695.1 uncultured Thiobacillus sp. | reverse complement strand
GACAGCGCCGAGATGGCCAGCCTCATGGCTGAGCAAGACGTTGTCATCAGCTTCTGAGGGAAACGAACATGCTGCATATCGTCAATAAGTCGGCCACTGAGCGGAACTCTCTTGAGAGCTGCCTGCGCATGGCCACCAAAGGTTCCGCCGTGTTGCTGATCGAGGATGCCGTTTACGCGGCGACTCAAGGCAGTGTGGCGGCGGCGAAAATCCAGTCGGCCATGGCCGACCTTCAGATTTATGCCCTGGGTCCCGACATGGAAGCGCGCGGCATGGCCGGGCGCGTTCTGGACGGGGTGAAACTGGTGGATTACGGCGGTTTTGTGGATCTGGTGACGGAACACAGCACCTGTCAGTCCTGGCTGTAATTTTTAGTTCTTAAGGAGAAATGCTATGCCTATGGTCGAAGTTGCTGGCAAGTCGTTCGAAGTTGACGAAGAGGGTTATCTGACCAACCTGGCCGACTGGAACAAGGAAATCGGGGAATACCTGGCCAAGGATGAAAAGGTCGAGTTGACCGACAGCCACTGGGAAGTGATCAACTTCCTGCGTGAGTACTACGAGGAGTATCAAATTGCTCCCGCCGTGCGCGTGCTGACCAAGGCTGTCGCCAAGAAGCTGGGTCCGGACAAGGGCAACAACAAGTACCTGTACGAACTGTTCCCCTACGGTCCCGCCAAGCAGGCCTGCAAGATTGCCGGTCTGCCCAAGCCCACCGGCTGCATCTGATCGCTCGCGTTTGATCGATCGTCCCGGCGGGTCTGCCCGCCGGGCAAGTTGTAGAAGTTGAGTTTCCGGCGCCGCCGGTTGAGCGCGCTTTATTTCGAAATATCGATCTGCCCGATATGCAGAGGATCGGATGACTTCGCTGACGGTTTTCTATTCAGGCCTGTTTTACTTCGCCACCCTCGTATTGTTTGGCGGAGTGGCTTATCGAATCTACGAGTACAGCCGTACACCGGCTCCTCTCAAGATTCCCACGACACCCGCGCCCACCACAAATGCGGGTGTGGTCTTTCGCATGGCGCGCGAAGTCGCGTTGTTCGAATCCTTGTTCAAGTCCAATAAATGGATCTGGCTGTTCGGTTGGCTATTCCATATTGGTCTTGCTGTAGTCCTGCTGCGTCATGTCCGCTATTTCCAGGAACCTGTCTGGTTCTGGGTGGAGTTCATTCAGCCGTTTGGCAAGTATGCCAGCTTCATCATGGTTGCCGGCTTGGCCGGCCTGTGGGCGCGCCGCTTCCTGGTGGACCGTGTGCGCTACATCTCGACGCCTTCCGATCATCTAATTCTTGCCCTGCTGATCGGCATTGGCTTATCCGGCATGATGATGACCTTCGTTGCACATACCGACATCGTTGCCCTCAAGGCTTTCATGCTGGGGCTCATGACTTTCGACTTCCAGCCCATGCCTGCCGATGGCGTCCTGATGGTCCATTTGGCGCTTGTATCCATGCTGATGATCATCTTCCCAATCAGCAAGTTGCTGCATGCGCCCGGCATCTTCTTCAGTCCGACCCGCAACCAGGCCGACAACCCGCGTGAAACCCGTCATATCGCACCTTGGGCCGCAGCCCTGGATAGGGATAAGGCATAACGCCCGGCATTACGCCCGCCGACATCAGACATCGAGTGAACGATAAGAGAGTCAAGGAGCCAACGTGGCAGCAGCAGAGTTCGAAGTCCCCACGCTGACGGAGTACACGGTCGTGCCCAGGATCAAGGAAGGGGCGACCGCACACGTCAAATCTTTTCCGGCCGCGGAAGCCAGCCAGTCCTATCTGGGATATCCCTGGACTCTCTCGGAAGACTGGAAAGATCGCGCCCTCGGCAAGATGGGTGATCTGCTCGGCAAGTATCGTTCTTTGCGTGTCTTCATGGATGCCTGCGTCCATTGCGGCGCCTGCACCGACAAGTGCCATTACTTTCTGGGAACGGCCGATCCGAAGAACATGCCGGTGGCGCGCCAGGATCTGATGCGCCAAGTCTATCGGCGCTATTTCACCCTCCCGGGCAAGATCGCGCCCTGGCTGGTGGGTGCAAAGGACCTTACCGAAGATGTTTTGAACCAGTGGTACAGCTATTACCACCAGTGTTCCGAATGCCGTCGTTGTTCAGTCTTCTGCCCCTACGGGATCGATACCGCCGAGATCACCATGGCGGGCCGCGAGATCCTCAACCATGTGGGCATGGGCCAGAAGTACTCCAGCGAAATCCTGGTCAAGGTCCAGAAGATCGGTAACAACCTGGGTCTGCCCGGCCCGGCCCTGGAGGATACCCTGCTGGGTCTGGAGGAGGATATCGAGGCGGATACAGGCGTTGCGGTGAAGATGCCCCTCGACGTGGAAGGTGCGGAAATTCTTCTGGTCACCCCGTCCGCCGATTTCTTCTCGGAACCCCATGTGGAATCCCTGATCGGCTACGCCAAGGTGTTCCATGCCGCAGGCGTCTCCTGGACCCTGTCCAGCAAGGCTTCGGAAGCGGGCAATTTCGGTTTGTTCAACGGCAGTTACGAGACCATGCGCAACGTTGCCATGCGTATCCGCGATGCCGCACTGGAACTTGGCTGCAAGCGCATCATCGTCGGTGAATGCGGCCATGCCTGGCGTGTCGCGTACAGTTTCTGGAATACCCTCAACGGTGTCGGCTATGGTGGCGACGATCCCTTTGCCAAGAAGCTTCAGGAGCAGCTCGACAGCCGGTATCCGCAACCCATGCATATCTGCGAATACACCTGGGATCTCATCGAAAACGGTGTGCTCAAGTTCGACAAGTCCGCCAACGACGACCGCGTCATCACCTTCCATGATTCCTGTAACGTGGCCCGCGGTTCCCGCATGGGCACGGAGCCAGGCGGCCAGTTCACCATTCCGCGCAACATCATCATGGCGGTGGCCAACAATTTCCACGATATGGCGGCGGAAACCATCGGCGAAGCCACCTTCTGTTGCGGTGGTGGTGGCGGTCTGCTGACCGACGACCTGATCGAAGTCCGGGTCAAGGGCGCCTTGCCGCGCATGAATGCCTACAACAACGTGGTGCAGGGCCAGGGCGTCAATTTCCTCGCCCTGATCTGCGCCATCTGCAAGGCCCAGTTCACCAAGGTCTTGCCGTATTACGGATTTGATCGAGGCTCGGTTGGCGGCGTGCATCAACTCGTCAGTACGGCCATCAAACTGGATTGATGCAGCGAATTTGAAGTAACGCATTTGAAGCAACAAATGGCGGCACGGAGTTCCGTGCCAACCCGAGTGGTAGCGTGGTTTGGCGCTCGCGCCGCACGAATTTGACGATAGGAGAGCGAAGATGGCTGTCACATCCAAGGATGTAAAGAAAAGCGAAGGTCTGACCTGGCGCCGTTACAAGGAAGGCGAGACTGAAGAGGACTATCGCCGTTCCCAGGAAAAGATTTTCCAGGCCAGCTGGACGCACAAGTGCCCCGAGTACGTGCATTCCACCCCGCCTTGCCAGGGCTCCTGCCCCGCCGGCGAGGACATCCGCGGTTATCTGAACATCGTGCGCGGCATCGAGAAGCCCACCGGTGGCCAGAGCTGGCAGGAATATGCCTTCCGCCGCCTGACCAGCGCCAACCCCTTCCCGGCAGTTATGGGCCGCGTCTGCCCGGCCCCCTGCGAATCCGGCTGCAACCGCAACATGGTTGAAGAGAACGTCGGCATCAATTCCGTCGAGCACTTCCTCGGCAACTGGGCGCTGGAAAACAACATCGGCTTCGAGAAGCCGGCCAATGAAACCGGCAAGAAAATCGCCATCATCGGCGGTGGTCCAGCCGGCCTGGCCGCGGCCTACCAACTACGTCGCCTGGGCCATGGCGCCACCATCTTCGACGACCACGCCGAACTCGGTGGCATGATGCGTTACGGCATCCCCGGTTTCCGTACCCCGCGTGAAGTGCTGGATGGCGAAATCAAGCGCATCATCGACATGGGTGTGGATACCCGCCTGAACTGCCGCGTGGGCACCGACGTGACCATGGCCCAGATCGAGCAGGATTTCGACGCCGTGCTCATCGCCCTGGGCGCCCAGGGTGGCCGTTCCCTGCCCGTTGACGGCGCCGATGCCCCCAACTGCGTCACCGCCATGGCCTTCCTGCGCGCCTTCAACGAAGGCCGCCTGCAGCACGTGGGCAACCGGGTGGT
>CAZEOR010000300.1:0-4157 GCA_964513695.1 uncultured Thiobacillus sp. | reverse complement strand
CAGGGCCCCGAGTGACCGGGGCCCCGCCGCATCCGTTTAACATCAGTGGGTTAACACACCGCGATGACTCTCAGGCGATCACAGCCACTTAATGCAGCCGTCCGGCTCCTGAATCCGCTTGCGGTCCTCGGGCAGGAGGTCATCCGCGTACAGCAGGAACCGCAGCTTTTTGCAGTCGCCGTACTCTTTCCGCACTGCCGCCTGCGTATTCTGGACCAGCCGGGTCACGTAATCCGACCAGGTTGCGGTGTCCTGCAGGCCGGCGACCATGAGGGATTCCTTGACATAACCGGCATCCCTCAGGGCCTTGCTGGTCTCGGGCAGGGCGTTGCCCCGTGGATTGATGTTCTCCACGAAGATCTCCTCGGCGTTGTGGCTGTGCGCGAAGGCCACCAGATCGGCGATCTGGGCCGGATCGTCGGCGATACCCCCGATCAGAGGACACAGCATGGCGTAAGTTCGCAGACCCAGCTTGTCCGCCTGTTTGAGGACCTCCATGCGCTCGCTGATCGGAGAAGCGTGCGGCTCCAGCACCTTTATGATCTTCTCCTCATTCGGGGTAGCTGTGAGCGACAGCGACAGAAGGACTCGGTCGCGGTACTTCTGGCACAGGTCGAAGTGCCGGGCTACCGCGGTGTTTTTTGTCAGGACCCGAATGATCCAATCCGGCTGCGAGAGAACCGCCTCCATGCACCCGCGACCGATTCCCAGAGCCTCAGCCTCAGCCGAGAACGGATCGACGGTCGCGGAGAACTGGATGATGCCCCGCTCCTTGATGCTCTTGGCATCCTTGGCTACGCGGGCCACGAAGTCCGGGTCGATGACCGCGAAGCCCCTTTGACGCGGGCCAAGCCCGATGGTCTTAAAAAACTCATGCATGCGGAGCGTCGCCCGCGACGAACAGTACGTGCAATCGTGACTGCAGCGCAGGCCCGGATTCATCGCGTACGCGGCCAAGCCCTTCTCCTTGAACTGCGTCTCCTCGATCCCGGTCCCCATAGTCCGCTTATAGACGGGGAGTGGGACGCCGGGCAGGTTTAACAGGCCGTTGGATTTGACCGCCGCGGCGGCTGCGACCGCCTGTGGGTCGGGCGCCGTTGAGGATACTGTGGCCCCAGCCGGAGCGGAGGCAGGGGCGGAAATAAGCGTTCCAAGCGCTCCATTGCCGCTAACCGGCTGTGCCGACGGGGATTGCGCCGGAACAGCAAGCGCTCTGGAACCGTTCTGAAGCGCTCCGTCCTCGGCCAGCTTGGAAATATCCAGACCAAGGCCCTCAATCACCTTAAGCGGTATCACGCAGCAGCGGGTCTTGACGCGATTGATGTACCCGGCCCTGAAATCCGCTCCGACCCGGCGAAGCTGGTCGGCCATGCCCTTGGGGGAACGCACGTCGTAGACGCAGCCACGGGCCCGCAGAACGTCCATCGCCCGGCGGAGATTAAAGATCAACTGCCCGTCCGCGATGGTGTTGGGGAAATCCCGCCCGCCGCGGCACTGGAATTGGTCCACCAGGTCGCGGATAAACTGGTAACCAATGCTATTGCCGCCGGCACCGCTGTCTCCGCCGGTAACATGGTTGCGGAAGAGATCCTCGACCAGATGCCGGATGGCCTTCAGGTCGATTTTCAGCCCGAACACCTTGGCTGCCTCGGCCGTCACCAGCAGCGTGGCGTAGTTCAACGCGGTACGGTCCACTTCGTCCGTCCGCTCGCCGGCATCACCCAGGGCCGCGATGAGTTCCTTGGCCTTCTTGCGAGCCTCATCGACGACCTTGTGCTTCTTGGCGTACGAGCAGACGAACTCCATCCACGCCCGCATGGGGGCCTTACCGCGGTTGTCCTGCAGCTTTTTCAGGGCCTCGGGATTCTTGAAGCGACCGTCCACGGGGATGACTACCAGCTTCGCCCGCAGCGCCACGTCCTGCTCGAACGGATCGTCCTGACCAAGCATCATGGCCGGGGCGGCAATCGTGTGGTGCATCCGGCCGCTGGTGCTGTGACTGAAGCCGAAATCCAGATTCAGGATATTGATCACCGTCGGCAGGTTGGCCGGGGGCACCCGCTGGATCTCGTCCAGGACCACCGGCACGTCCGTGTTCGCCAGGGTCTTGCTCAGTCGGTACAGCGTCGCGAGGTGATTGACCGCACCGCGCTGCTCCAGTCCCAGGGCGAACGCCTGCTCGGCGGCGATGGTGGTTTTGCCGGATTCCTTGGCGCCCAAGATCAGGGCATGCGGGTAGAAGCCGTACAGCGGTTTACAGGCAGATCCGAGGATCCACAGGAGCCAGAGCTGCGCAGCGTGACCGCCGTAGTCCTTGGTGGCGTCTTTCCGGCCCACGTCGGTCGGCTGGTAGAGTGACCCGAGCAGCTCCAGCACCTCAGTTTGGCCGGTCACCAGGTCCCGGTCGGCGTAGGGGCATTCCTCGGCACCATAGGCGAACCGGACGCGATCGGAGACGTGCAGGTCACCGTTCTCGTCGGCGTAGGTACCGTGGAACAGCACTTCCCGGAGTTTGGGATCAAAGGTCTGAATCCCGTCGATGCCAATGCGGTGATCCAGGTAAGCTTTGAAATCGCCTTGGCTGGCTATGGTCAGACGGCCCAGGCCCGCGGCGATCCAATTCTGGGGATCGTACAGGTCCCCGATGATCCGCAGCGGCTTGGTCCAGCCGCCGAGAGTAACGTAATGCAGGTCCTGCTCCGGGCCGCTGCAATAGCGGATCTTGCCCGAGCGGATGTCGATGATTTCAAAGTTATTAACGAGGGACTGACGGTCTCCGGCGGAGCGGAATACCCGGCCGGAGTCTATGAGCAACCCGAGATCGCTCAATGAGCGCTTACGTTGCGTCCCCTTGGAGGGGGTAACCGATTCAGGCTGCGTCGCCGCACAAGGGCTCGCAGCTACTGAAAGCTTGGGCTTACGAGAAGCTGAAACGATGGTTGAAGCCATCGAACACTCCTTGCCTGAAAAAACAGGCTCAAGAAGGTTCGCGTGTCACCATTCGTCTCGGCTCGGATTCGATGCCGTGGCCTGGAACAGCCGTCCCGCCATAAAGGTATGCGGCAGGATCAGCAGTTCATAACATCCACCTTACGGTGGAGAGGCAAAGCTCATTTTCAGGCCACGTTCCAATACGTTTAGCCCGAGTGCCAAACGCCTAACTCTCCGATCTTTCGTGGCAATCGACGCGAAAGACAATAAAACGTCTTCCTACGACAATTCCAACGGTTTTGATTCGCTAGGCATCCTCCTCTCTTTCCTCGGCACGGAACCCGATGACCGCCACCGGTTCGCATGCCTGCTGAGCTTCGGCGGCGTTATTCTTGGCAAGCCCAAAGGTCCTCGCCAAGAGGGGCAACCACCCCAAAGAACATATCCCTGCGGACACGCCACCACCGCAATGATCGTTTGGGTCTGCCCACGACGGCCGTCTCACGGCACCACTCGGCGAGGAGGCAAGGAATAGGTTTGAAGCGTTCTAAGCGCTCTATCGCATCCAACCCGCTGAACAGCCGAGGATTGCGCTGTCATATCAAGCGTTCCCTAAGCGTTCTGAAGCGTTCCGTCCTTTGTTTTCGGGTGGTCGGAGAACTGGCCGGGCGGGCACACCTCGAATGAAGTGGTTTTGGTGTACCTGATCCGGCAGCCCGGCACCCTGTCAACCCGCAAGCCTGAACGCCCTCGCTACTTACGACGGGGAATGCTCTTTCCCGTGACAGGGCCGGTCACCCCAACGGCCGCAGGGTCAATAAGGGCGGGCTTTTCGGGGCGGTCGCGCCGCCGGACCCAACCCTGTCACCCCGACTAGAGGTAAAAGCCGGAGCTGCCATGGCTTATGTCAGGGGATGCCGGTCGCCCCGCATTACCCCGTCACCGCGATGCGCCGCCCCCCCACGTCGGCTTATCTTTGGCGGACCGGGCCGGATGCAGACCCGGAGATTTCCCTATCAGACTGGGCTTGCCTGTCAGGCTGATCACCGGAGAATTGACCTGCCCGCATCGGCATTGGCCGGGGGGTCGTGAGGATCGCAATGAACCTATCACCCAGTCAAGCTTACCGGCTCGGATCAACGCCGGGTCGAGTCTACCTTGAGCGCCAAAGGGCAGGATGGCCGGGATGAGGATCGGACCAAGGCAGAGCCAAGGCTGCTATTCAG
>CAZEOR010000299.1:0-4161 GCA_964513695.1 uncultured Thiobacillus sp. | reverse complement strand
GGTAGCACAAGGACTTGCCGCCGCCGGTGGGCATCAGAACCAGGGCATCGCCGCCGCCGATCAGATGGCGCACGATGGTTTCCTGGTGGGGACGGAATTCGGCGTAGCCGAAGACCGATTGCAACAGCGCGGCGAGATCGACCCTGGTTTGTTGGATTTGTGCGGACATGGCCCCGGACTATAGCCGGGCGAAGCCGGGGGAACTAGGGATGGCTGTCGCAGGAACCGCCGCCACAACCGCTGCCGGCGGAACAGGAACCGCAGCCATTGCCGGCCTCCCGGAAAGGCCCCAGTTCCGGGTGGCGGCGGGCGAAACGCTCATAGGAACGCTGTACTCCGATGCCGATCAGCATGATGGCCAGGATCAGGCCGATGGCAACGAGGTAGGTGACCATTGCGCCTACTCTCCCGCGCCCAGGCCGGCGAAGCCCATGAAGGCCAGGGACAGGATACCGGCCAGCATGAGGGACAGGGCCGTGCCCTGGACTACGTTGGGCACGTTGGCCAGATTCAGGCGCTCGCGCAAACCGGCCATGAGCAGCAGGGCCAGGGTGAAGCCGAGACCGCCGCCGAAGGCGAAGGTCATGGCCTGGAGGAAGCTGTATTCCCGCGCGGTCTGGAACAGGGCAACGCCCAGCACAGCGCAGTTGGTGGTGATCAGGGGCAGGTAGATACCCAGGGCGCGGAACAGGGCCGGGCTGGTCTTCTTCAGGAACATCTCCACCAGTTGTACCGCTGAGGCGATGATGACGATGTAGGAGATCAGCCGCAGGTACTCCATGTGCAGTTCGGTCACCAGCCAGTTGAGGCCGAAGGCGCACAGGCTGGCCACCATGATGACAAAGGTGGTGGCGGCGCCCATGGGCAGAGCGGTGTTGAGCTTGCCAGATACCCCCAGGAAGGGGCACAGACCCAGGAACATGGCCAGCACGAAGTTGTTGGAAAGCAGGGTGCCGACGAAGATTTGGCCAAGAGATTCAGGCGCCATGGACATGTCCTCCCACGGGTTCGATGTGATCGGCCTTGGTCTTGCGGCTGTTCATCCAGTTGAAGAGCAGCAGCCAGGAAGCCAGGACGAAGAAGCCGCCGGGCGGCAGCACCATCACGACCCAGGGCTGGAAATCGGGGCCGAACAGGGAGATGCCGAACAGCTTGCCGGCGCCCAGAACCTCCCGCACGCCGCCCAGGGCGAACAGGCCGATGGTGAAGCCGATGCCCATGCCCACCGCGTTGACCACGGCGCGCATGGGCGGGTTCTTGGCGGCGTGGGCCTCGGCCCGGCCCAGGATGATGCAGTTCACCACGATCAACTGGATGAAGGCGCCCAAGGCGTCGTACACCGCCAGGCTGATGGCCTGGATGGCGTAATCCACCACGGTGACGAAGGTGGCGATGATCAGGATGTAGGTGGCGATGCGCACCTGGGACGGTACGATGTTGCGCACCAGGGAAATCAGCAGGCAGGAGGCCACCAGCACGAAGGTGGTGGCCAGGCCCATGGAAAAGGCGTTCATGGCCGAAACCGTTACCGCCAGGGTCGGGCACATGCCCAGCACCATGACGAAGGTGGGGTTCTGTTTCCAGATCCCCTCCAGGAATTCTTCCATGTTGGTGGGTTGTTTCTGGCCGGGGATCGCCATCATTTGCTCCTGAGCTTGTCCAGGTTGGGCACCAGCAGCGGCAACAGCTTCTGGGCGCTCTCGTTGATGCCACGACCCACCGCCTTGGAGGTGACTGTGGCGCCGGAGATGGCGTCGATCTCCCAGGCGTTTTGCTTGGTGCCGTGCTTGACCACCTTCACCGCGTTGGCCAGGGCCTTCATATCGCTGGCCAGCTTCACGTCCAGAGCCTCGAAGTTCTTTAGGAAGGCCTGGTCGGTGTAGATCTTGTCGCCGATGCCAGGGGTCTCGCGCATGGAAACGACGCCGATGCCGTTGATTACCTGTTTCGCGGTGTCGTAGGCAAACATGACCCGCACCACGTCGGCATAGCCCTTGGAGGCGCCTTCGGCGGCGATTCCCTTGAGCGCGCCCGACTTGTCATAGGCCGCGTAAAACTTGACGCCGCCCTCCGGCGCGGTACCGGACGCAGGCTGGATGCCCGAGGATGTGGCGTAGAACTCGCCGACCTTGGTGGCGCCGGGGATCACCTTGAACACCGCCCGTTCCAGGGCGATCTGCTTGTTGGCGTTGACCGCGTCCAGGGTGCCCTCGTAAGAGGACACGATGAGGACGCCGCAGATGGTGGCGACCAGTCCCAGGGTGCGGATCATCGCGCCGCTGGGGGTAACCGGAACCTGGGGCGCGGCGGTGCCCGGCGTGGCCTGCTCGCTCATGCCTTCTTGCTCCTGGTGGCGCCGAACACACGCGGCTGGGTGACCTGGTCGATCAGCGGCGTCAAGGCATTGCCGATGAGGATGGCGTACATGACCCCTTCGGTAAGGCCGCCGAAGTAGCGGATCATGACCGTGACGACACCGATGAGTGCGCCGTAGATCCACACCCCCTTGGGCGTCACCGGCGAGGTGGCCATGTCGGTGGCCATGAACACGGCGCCGATCATGAGGCCGCCGGAGAGCAGCACGAACACGGGATCGGGATAGCGGCCGTCGACGAGGTGGAAGATCAGGGCGGTCAGGGCCGCGCTGCCCAGCACCGCCACCGGGATGCGCCAGTCCATGAACTTTCGCACGGCCAGGTAGGCGCCGCAGAGCAGGATGAGGATGGCGGAGGTTTCGCCGGCCGACGCCGTCACGGCGCCGCTGAGGAAATCCGTGGGCGTGGCCAGCACGTTCTCGAATTTCCAGCGCGCCAGGGGAGTGGCGCCGGTGAAGCCGTCCACCGCCTTCTTCGCCCACTCGGTTATGGAAGGTGGCGTCATGAACGGCATCGTGAAAGTGCTGGGCACGAATTCGGTGAAACGGTTCGGCGCGTAGGCCGGCACCCAGGTGGTGATGGCCACCGGGAAGGCGGCCTGCACGAAGGCGCGGCCCACCAGAGCCGGGTTGAGCACGTTGAAGCCGATGCCGCCGAACAGAGCCTTGCCCAGGGCGATTGCGGTAAAACCCGCCACGGCAGCCATCCAGAGCGGGAAGCTGGGCGGCAGGGTCAGTGCCAGCACCAGGCCGGTGATGGTCGCGGACCAGTCAGTCAGGGTGCTGGTCGTCCCAGCCATACGGTTGAACATCCGCTCGGACAACAGGCAGGTCGCCGTCACCGTGACAAGCAGGGCCAATGCGGAGAGGCCGTATTGCCAGACCGAGAAAGCGGCGATGGGCAGCAGGGCCAGCACCACGTGGAACATGATGCGTTCCACGCTGTTGTTCTTCACCACATGGGGCGAAGTGCGCAGTTCGAGGCGTAAGGGTTGGGTCATGGCGCAATCAGGAGCAAGTGGCAAGGTTAAAGCTGCCAGGCGAAGTTACACCATCGTACCTTGCTCCCTGGTCCGTGTAGCTTGCATCCTCGATATCCAGCCAGGCGCGCAAGACACGGTCCATTTCCCGAGGCGACAAACGCCGTCCGAGCGCCGGGCTCAGGCGTTCTGCCAATCTGCGGCAGGAAGCGTGGAAGCGGCTATAGACCGGGTCGTAATCGTTCATGGCGAGAAAACTGCCATCCCCATCGATCAAGGCCCTGACCGCGCCATCCACCCGGCTATCGTAGATGCAGAACAGCTCTGGAAAATGGAAATGCAGATACTTGGAGGCCAGGGAGCGGGCCATCGCTTCGGGCAGATCGGCGAAGACATCCATGACCCGTTTGTGCAGTTCCAGCAAGAGCCAGCCATCCAGCTCCTCGGCCGAGGCCAAGGCAGAGAACCAGCGGTCCACCGGTGACTTGGTCAGGCGATGTGCGCCCAGTTCGGGCGAGAAGCCCAGGCTGGCGCCGTATTCGCTGTACAAGCGGCCGATGAGGCGCAGCTTGTCAGTGACGATTTCATCCTTGAAATGGTGCCGATGGAAAAAACAAAGGTCGTACAAAGCCCGGCTGCGCGGGTCCAGGATGGACTGGGACAGCACGTCGGCGATGAATTCGCGTGTCAGGGTGGGTTTCATGGGAAGGTCCGGTCAATACGTGTATTTCACGTTGCCTGTTCCCGCAGGATGCCCTTGGCCACCCGGAACTGCTGGACCAGGGGAATGTGCGAAGGACAGACGTA
>CAZEOR010000298.1:0-4218 GCA_964513695.1 uncultured Thiobacillus sp. | reverse complement strand
CCCACGAATCGAACACCATCACGGCTTGGGCGCCGGCTTCGATCTGAGCGTTGAGATAGTCGATGACGGCCTGAGTGGTGACGTCCAGGATGTGGTGCATGAGGTCCGGCCGCCCATACATCATGCGTTTCACCAGGGTATAGCTGTCGCTGCCCTCGCCTTCGATCATGTAGCAGGACAGGGTGAAGGGGCTGCCGGAAAAGCCGATCAGGGGCACGGAACCATCCAGAGCCTTGCGGATCTCGGCCACCGCGTCGATGACATAGCGCAGATGGTCGTGGGGATCGGGAGCTTGCAAGTTGCGGATTGCCCATTCTTCCCGCAGTGGCCGCTCGAACTTGGGACCTTCGCCTTCGGCGAAATACAGGCCCAGGCCCATGGCATCCGGTACGGTAAGGATGTCGGAGAACAGGATGGCCGCATCCAGGTTGTAGCGCGCCAGGGGCTGCAGGGTTACCTCGGTGGCCAAGGTCGGCGACTTGCACAGATTCAGGAAGCTGCCGGCCCGGGCCCGGGTCGCGCAGTATTCCGGGAGATAGCGGCCGGCCTGGCGCATCAGCCAGGAGGGCGTGTAGTCCGTGGGTTGCCTCAGCAGGGCGCGCAGGAAGGTATCGTTCTTGAGTGAGGTCATGATATGGGGCGTCTGGGGAATGGCGTCATTCTACCGGAGGGGGTTTTTCCCCGGTGGAAAGCGCCGGATAGCGAATCAACTCCACCAGGCGAAAGGTTTCCGGGTCAGGCATGGGTGTGAGGAGGCTGATTAGAACAATGGTGGCAAAGCCGGCAGGAATTCCGAATACGCCAGCAGAAACGTCGCCGATGCCCCACCATTTATCCATGTCCATGAATTTCACACCGATCAGGTAGTACAGGGTCAGTCCCAACCCCACCAGCATGCCTGCCACAGCACCCTGACGCGTTGCTCTCCGCCAGAAGATGCCCAGCACCAAGGCCGGGAAGAAACAGGCGCCGGCAATGGAAAAGGCCCAGGCCACCATGGACAGGATGGTATCTGGTCGCCGGGATGCCACCCAGGCGGCCACCAGAGCCACGCCCAACAGCACCGTTTTCGATATCGCCAAGCGACGGGTGGTGGAGGCGCGCGGGTCGATCATCTGGAAGTAGACATCGTGGGAAAGTGCGTTGGCAATGGTCAGCAAGAGGCCATCGGCGGTGGACAGGGCCGCCGCCAGCCCCCCTGCGGCCACCAGGCCCGCCACCACGTAGGGCAAGCCGGCGATCTCCGGCGTGGCCAGCACGATCACATCCGGGTTCAGGGTCAGTTCCGCCAGTTGCAGGATGCCGTCACCGTTGATGTCCTCTACCGCCACCAGGCCCACCTTGGTCCAGGAAGCCACCCAGGTCGGCAGTTCGGCGATGGCCGTACCGATGACGTTGGTGTAGACCTCGTACTTGGCGAACACAGCGTAGGCCGGTGCGGTGAAATAGAGCAGGAAAATGAAAAACAGGGACCAGAAAACGGACTCCCGCGCTTCCTTGACCGAGGGTGTGGTGTAGTAGCGCATCAGCACGTGGGGCAAAGCCGCAGTGCCCACCATCAGGCAGAAGACCAGAGCCAGGAAGTTGCGACGGGCCTCGTCCCTTTGGACTGAGTCGGTGCCGGGGAAAGCTTCGGCATGGGGATGGGGTACCAGGGCCTTTTCCTGGGCGGCCTTCAATTCCTTACGCCATTGTTCGCGCTCTGCGGACGCCGCGTTCGGCTCATTCTGCAAACGCTGTTCGAGCTTTGCCGCCCTGCTGGCGAAAGCGTCCCGCACCGCGCTCTGGGCCGGATCGGCCAGTAGAACCCGCTCCCGTTGCTCCAGTTCCTGCATCACCGTGCCATACACCAGTTGTGGCAGGGGCACGCTGGTGACCTTGTAGGACATGAACACGACAGGCACCAGGTAGGCGATGATCAAAATGATGTACTGGGCCACCTGAGTCCAGGTCACCGCCCGCATGCCGCCCATGAAGGAGCACACCAGGATACCCGCCAGACCGACGAACACGCCTGTTTCGAAGGTGATACCCAGAAAGCGGCTGGTGACGATGCCGACACCGTAGATCTGGGCCATGACATAGGTGAAGGAGGCCAGGATCGCCCCCAGTACCGCAATGGAACGGGCCAGATTGCCGCCGTAGCGGGCGCCGATGTAGTCGGGGATGGTGAACTGGCCGAACTTGCGCAGATAGGGAGCCAGCAGCAGGGCCACCAGCACGTAGCCACCGGTCCAGCCCATGACGAAGGCCAGGCCGTCGTAGCCCTTCGCGTACAGGGTGCCGGCCATGCCGATGAAGGAGGCGGCCGACATCCAGTCCGCCCCGGTGGCCATGCCGTTGTAGACCGCAGGCACCCGCCGCCCCGCCACGTAGTACTCGTCCACGTCGGAGGTGCGGCTCATGATGCCGATGCCCGCGTAGAGAGAAATGGTAGCGGCCATGAACACCCAGCCGATCCACTGTTCCGGCATGCCCATGAATTCCGCCACCGCCAAAGCAAACAGGAACAGCACGAAACCGCCGGTATAGAAACTGTAGTAGCGGAACAGATTGCGGAGGTAGACCTTCTTCACCCGCGTGAGCCTCTAATGTTGTGCCACAAAGGAGCCAGGATAGATGGAACGGGAGATATGTACCTATGGATGGCCAGATTGTAGCCCGGCCGTCGTTCACGGACTTGCCGGCAGACTTTGCGTTTTTCGTTTCGCCACTCCCGCAGGCCGGTGGAGAAGCGTTTCCGGTGCCACTATTGGCGCTTTCTCACTTGCTCCCGGATCGCTTTTTCCATGCCGACGATCAGACCTGACGCCAGGGCGAGGGCGACGATGCCCAGCCAAGCGCGTATATCGATGGGCGCCGTATGGAACAGGGTGTTGAACAGGGGCAGGTAAGTAAAAACCAGTTGCAGCACCAGCATGCTGCCCGCGCCTGCCCAAACCCAGCGATTGCTGAACAGGCCCACCGAGAACATGGAGCGGGTGAGGGAGCGGCAATTGAACAGATAGACCAGCTCCACCATCACGAACACATTGGCGGCCACGGTGCGCGCTTCAGCCAGGCTGCCGCCTCGTTCCCGTTCCAGCAGGAACAGGCCGAAGGAACCCAGCAACAACAGCACGCCCACCAGCAGGATGCGCCAGACCAGTACCCGGTCCAGGATGGGCGAGGAAGGCGGGCGCGGCAGCCGGCGCATGATGCCCTTCTCGGCCGGCTCGAAGGCCAGGGTAAGGCCCAGCAGCACCGCCGTGGTCATGTTGATCCAGAGTATCTGCAGGGGTGTGATGGGCAGAGTGACGCCGGCCAGGATGGCGGCGACGATGACCAGGCCCTCGCCGGCGTTGGTGGGGATGGTCCAGGTGATGAATTTCACCAGGTTGTCGTAGATGCCGCGTCCCTCCTCCACGGCGGCTTCGATGCTGGCGAAGTTGTCGTCGGTGAGCACCATGGCCGCCGCCTCCTTGGCCACCTCGGTGCCGCCCAGGCCCATGGCGATGCCGATGTCCGCCTGCTTCAGGGCCGGCGCGTCGTTGACGCCGTCACCGGTCATGGCCACCACATCGCCGTTGGCTTGCAGGGCCTCGACCAGGCGTAGCTTCTGCTCCGGCTCCACCCGTGCGAACACGTCGACCTCCCGCGCTGCCACGCGCAATTCCGCGCCATCCATCCGCGCCAGCTCGGCGCCGGTGATCGCCCGCGACGAAGCTTGGGCGATGCCGAGCTGGCGGGCGATGGTCAGGGCGGTTTCCGGATGGTCGCCGGTGATCATCTTCACGCGGATGCCAGCGACGTGGCAGGTCTTCACCGCCGCGATGGCCTTGGGCCTGGGCGGGTCCAGCATGCCGACCAGGCCCAGGAAAACCAGGCCGCCTTGCAGATGTTCCGGCATCAGGCCGCTCGCCACCGGCAGGTGGGCATGGGCCAGGGCCAGCACGCGCATGCCCTGGCGCGCCAGATCGCCGGCCTCGGCCTCGATGGCGGAGGGATCCAGGGCCACTTCCTGGCCGCCTGCGTCGAGCATGGCGGCACAGGCGGGAAGGATGCGTTCCAGGGCGCCCTTCACATAGACCACATGGTCGCCTTCGATCTCGTGCAGGGTGGCCATCGTTTGCCGGGTGGAATCGAAGGGCAGTTCGTCCAGGCGCGGAAAGACCGTGCGCAGGGTGGTTTCATCCAGGCCCGCCTTGCGGGCGGCCACCAGCAGGGCGGCCTCGGTGG
>CAZEOR010000297.1:0-4241 GCA_964513695.1 uncultured Thiobacillus sp. | reverse complement strand
CTCTGGAGCTTCCCTGACTTCACCCGGGTCATGGGCAAGGTATTCGATACGCCGGTGATGATGGGCATTCTCCTGAAGAGCCTGGCCTTCGGCCTGGCGGTGACGGTAATCCCGGTGGCCGAGGGTCTGGCCACGCCGCGCAAAATGTTCATGGCCCCCATTTCCGTGCTGCGCGGCATGGTCCGGCTGTTTTTCGCATTGATGCTGATCGAGGTGGCGTCATTAGCCTTCAAATACATCTGAACTGGTTGGCCGACGACGCCTCGCGCCGGGCCTTCATCAGCGAACACCACGACACCATTCTGGTTTCGCCGGACATGCCCCTGCGCGCCAATCTCTCGGTGCTGGACAACATCGCCCTGATCCCCCAATACCTGGCCAACCTGGACTATGAGGCGGCCGCCGACCAGGCCTGGACATTGCTGCTTCTGGCCGGCCAGGAAGGCGCCGCCGTGAAGCGGGACCCGGACCTGAGCCACGAGGAACGCTTCGTGGCGAAACTGCTGCGCGCGGCCATCGGCAATCCCCCTGTCATCCTGGTGGACCGACCGGGTATGCTGTTGCCCGATACCCATTACCCGCCTTATCTCTTCAACCTGCTGGAAAAACTCGCCGATTCCCTCAACGACTGCTGGATCCTGGACTATCGATGGAACGAGCCCCTCTATCCGCCCCGGTGAAACGCCCCGCTGGCGTTGCGCCGATCAAGAACCTGGAACTGAAGGTCGGCCTGCTCTTGGTCATGACTGTGCTGCTTGCCGCCGCCTTCGTGCTTTACACCCTCTATGCCCGCGGCGCCTTCCAGATCACCCAGGCCCTCTACCTCACCGCGCCGGAGGCGGAAGGCGTGACGGTGGGCATGCCCATGACCTTTTCCGGCTTTCCCATTGGCGAGGTCAAACGCATGGACCTGACCGAGGATGGCAAGGTGCGCATCGAGATCGCCGTGCCGCGCAAGGATGCCAAGTGGCTGCGCCAGAACAGCGTGTTCACCTTGGAAAAATCCCTGGTTGGCGGCGCCAAGATCAAGGCCAAAACCGCCAACCTGTCAGACCGGCCCCTGGAAGACGGCGCCAAGCGGACCCTGGTAACCGGCGATGCCACTCAGGAAATCCCCATCCTGATCGAGAAGGTGAAATCCATCCTCACCAACGTCGCCGCCATGACCAACGCTGACGCTCCGATCAATCGCAGCCTGGGCAGCGTGGCCACGGTCACCGGCCGCATGGCCGGCGAATACGGCGTGCTGGAAGGCGTGCTGGGCGGGCCGGAGAAAGCCCACCAGGTGGTGGCAGCCCTGGAGAAGGCCAACAGCCTGCTGTCCAACCTGAACGGCGTCTCCCTCAAGGTGGACGGCATCCTGGCCAAGACCGACACCCAGGTGTTCGGGCCCGACGGCGTCATGGACCAGACCCGGCAGTCCGTCGCGAAGGTGAACGGCATCCTGGGCGAGGTGAAAGATAGCCTGAGGAAAGCCGATGCCATCCTGGCCAATGCCCAGAGCGCCAGCGCCGACGTGGCCAAGATCACCGGCAACGTCAAGGAAGCCACCACCGACATGGCCCAATTGCGGGTGGAAATCGACGACAGCGTGCGCAAGGTCAATCACCTGATCAACGAGATCAACAAGAAGTGGCCCTTCTCTCGCGACGTGGAGATCAAGACGCCATGAAACGGACCCTCACCCTTCTTGCCTTCTCCACTTTTTTCGCCGCCTGCGGTGGCGGGCCGCCGCCCGCCGACTGGAAACTGAATGCGGTGAGCCTGCTGGAACACACCCAGCAGCGCTGGCTGGAAGGCGACGCCAAAGCGGCGGAACTGGCCCTCGGAAAAACCCGTGCCGAGATCGCCCGATCCGGCCGCCCCGACCTGCTCGCCCGCGCCGAGTTGGCCGCTTGCGCGGCCCGGGTGGCCAGTCTGGATTTTTCCCCCTGTTCCGGCTTTGATAAGCTGGCAGCCGATGCGACCCCGGGCGACGTGGCTTATGCGCGGTTTCTGGCGGGTGATTGGAGCGGGATGGACGGCAAGGCCTTGCCGTCCCATTACTCCACACTCCTGGCCGCCAAGGAGGATGCCGTCGCCAACCGGGCTGTGGCGGAGATCAAGGAACCGCTGCCCCGGCTGATCGCCGCTGCCCTGCTCTTGAAAAATGTCCGGGCCGATCCCGCCACGCTCAGCCTCGCGATAGATACCGCCTCGGAACGGGGCTGGCGCCGGCCTCTGCTGGCCTGGCTGGAAGTCAGCCTGATACGTGCCCGGAACGCGGGCGACAGCATTTCCTCCCAGCGCATCCAGCGTCGAATTGATCTGGTCATGGGTGGCCCCAGGCTTCAACCCTGATCGGGGCGGCACTGGTCAATTCCGACTAGTTCACTAGGTTTATTAGGATTTGCTTATACAATCGCGCCGGAAAATTACACGGAGAAGACAATGGACTGGCTCATTCATCCCTGGCCCTGGTACGTCGCCGGCCCCCTGATCGGCCTGATGGTTCCGCTGATGCTGTTCATCGGAAATCGCTCCTTCGGCATTTCCAACAATCTGCGCCATCTCTGCGCCATCACCCAGCCACCCACGGTGGAGGTGGATTTCTTCCGCTACAACTGGCGGGAACACATCTGGAGCCTGGTGTTCGTGATCGGCACTGGACTTGGGGGCTATCTGGCCGGCGTGGCTTTCGCCGATCCGGCACCGGTTCAACTCAGCCAGGCCGCTCAGGACATGCTGCTTTCCTGGGGCTTTCTTCTCCCCAGCGGCAGCTTGGTGCCGGACGAACTATTCCGTCCCAGCGTACGCAACTTCACCTTGCTCTTCGCCTGCGGCGTACTCGTGGGCTTCGGCACCCGCTATGCCGGCGGCTGCACCTCCGGCCACGCCATCACCGGCCTGTCCACGCTGCAACTGCCCTCTCTTTACGCGGTGCTCGGCATCTTCGGCGGCGGACTGATCGCCTCCTGGTTCCTGGTACCCCGCATGCTGATCGGATGAGCCGGCCATGACCCGTTATCTGCCCTATCTGCTCGTCGGCATCCTGTTCGGTTTCGTGCTGGTCAAATCGGAAGCCGCTTCCTGGTATCGCATCCAGGAGATGTTCCATTTCCAGAACTTCCACATGTTCGGCATCCTCTTGTCTGCCATCGCCACCGGCTTCGTCAGCATCCAGATCGTCAAGCGCATTAGCCGCAAGAAGGCCCTGGACGGCCAGACCATCGACATCCCGGAAAAAACGCCGGGGACCAAGAGCTACATCATCGGCGGGCTGGTATTCGGTTTCGGCTGGGGCCTCATCGGACTGTGTCCCGGCCCCATGTTCGCCCTGGCCGGCACCGGTTCCCTGGGCGCCATGGTGGTGCTCGCGGGCGCCCTGCACGGCACCTGGCTGTACGGCGCCCTCAAGCAACACCTGCCCCATTAGTAAATTTTTACCATTTATCAAAGGGTTTTTTTGACAGCCCCCCCCTTGGGGGCTAACCTTGCGGCCGGCTTTTTGGCCTTCCACTTATTGTGGTTTCGCATCGTAACGCTTGGAGGAGAGCACTATGCGCATGATTTCCCTTGCCCTGGCCGCCGTTGGCCTGGTTTCCCTGTCCGCTCAGGCGGCTCCCATGATGTCAGCTGACTGGGCTGTTCAAGCCTGCCAGGCCTGGAACAGCAACCCCGCCCTCACCGACGAACTCGCTGAGAAGTGGATCAAGAACGACAAGGGCCGCGGTTACAAGATCATCCACATGTACCGTACCGACTGCGGTGAAGCCACCAAAGTGGAGATGACCATCTCCGCCAAGAACGGCAAGTCCCTGTGCACCTACGCCGGCCCGATCCAGCACACCACACTGGATCTGGATTCCGACTATCTGATGCACGCCGAAACCAAGCGCTGGAAGGAAATGGGCGCCGGCGAGTACGGCCCCATGCGCGCCATGATGTTCGGCCGCCTGAAGTTCGAAGGCCCGAAGGGTGAAGCCATGCGCGTCATGGGCCCCTTCGAGCAGTTCCTGCTGATCCCCGGCAAAGTGCCCGGCGAGGACGCCTGCCCGGCCAAGTAAACAGGCCTCTCCGAGCAGTCCCCCTAGCCCGCCTCGGCGGGCTTTTTTATTTCCGCGCCGCTTTCATCGCGGCGACAGCGCCAACCACTTCAGCAAGGTCTCGTACAACCCATCCGGGTCCACCGGCTTGGTAATGAAATCTTTCATCCCCGCCTCGAAGCAGCGGGCCCGATCCTCGGCGAAGGCATTCGCTGT
>CAZEOR010000296.1:0-4257 GCA_964513695.1 uncultured Thiobacillus sp. | reverse complement strand
GGATCTCGTGGCTCATGTTGGCGAGAAATTCGGACTTGGCCTTGGTGGCCAGCTCGGCGGCTTCCTTCTTCAGCTCCAGTTCAATCATGGCCTGGCGCAGGGCTTCGGTGCGCTTTCTTACCCGTTCCTCGAGTTGCTGGTTGAGGGAGTTCAGTGTCGCTTCGGCTTCATCACGCTGCTTCAGGCCATCCTGCAGGGCTTGCAGCATGGCGTTGAGGTTTTTGATCAGAGCGCCAAACTCGTTGCTGTCATGCCAACGCGGTATCGGCACCAGGTTCCTTGCCGGCGCAGCCGGGTCCAGTTCGACGATGCGCCGGCTCATGTCGACCAGGGGCCGAATGATGGACAGGTAGAACACCACCCCCAGGAGCAGGCTGAGCAGAATGGCGAGGGCCACCGTGGATGCCATCTTGCTCATGGCCAAGATGACAAAGCGTTGGCCGATGACCCTTCCATCCAATGTCACTTCCAGTTGGCCGACGTGGGTGCTGCCGGATGCGCCATGGGGCTCTTTGTAATCGAGACGCAGGGTGTGGTGTTCGAGCCCGGCGATGAGGGCATTGCCCAGCTTGGAGGGGCTGGTGCTTGCTCCCGAGCGGGTGCCCTCGGCCAGCACGGTGCCAAAGTTGTCGCGCAGGACGACGTGGGCTGTTTCCTCGAAGTTGAGCAGGCCCGCCACCACGTTGTTGGCCTGATCGGCGTTCAATTGGAAGGCGGCTTCGGCGGCGCTGGCCCGGACCAGTTCCAGATTCTGTTTCGTCGTCGTATCGATGCGGTTGCGAAGGTCGTGCCACCCGCTCACCAGCTCGATGGCACCCGTGGCCAGACCAACGAGCAGCGCAAAGCCCAGTGTGATGAGCAGTTGGCGCATGGCGAGTCCGCGCCAGAGTGGAATCTTTCCCGAATGTCCGTTCATGCCATCCTTGGCTTCGCTTGTCTCGTGTTCGTTCCCCATGGTGAGGGCGATCGCGTCATCCGGCTTCAATTCGAAGAGACGCCTTTCTCGACGCCATATTTGCTCTTGAGCGCGGCGACCCGATCCCGGTTCTTTCGCATCCAGTCGTTGAATTCGATCAGGATTTCGGGGTGCTTTAGCGTGGACAAGTGGTAATTGTCCCGGCTGTACGGCAGGGCGGGGTTGAACACCAGCGCACCGGGTTGTTTCAACACATGGTCAAGTTGGTAGTTGATCACGGCCACACTGGCATAGACGCCGTCCACCCGGCCCGCCAGGGCCTGTTTCACCAGGGCTTCCAGGCGCGTGTTTTCCGACAGGGTGATCTTGCCCGCCTTGATCGCGTCCATCCAGGACCAGGGCGTGAATCCACCCATGGTGCCCAGGCGGTGGATCTCCGCGGCGTTATTGATTTTTCGTCCAGGCAGCACGTTGGTGCCATCGATGAAGGCGGCTACCGGGTCACTGTAGAAAATCTTCTTTCCGGCTCGTTGCTCTTTTTTCCAATAGGCGTTGTCGGGAAATTTGAAATCCAACTGGCCTTCGAAGAACGATGCATAAAGACGGGGTACCGGCAGCGCCCGGTATTCGACCTCATAGCCCTTGTCCTGCGCGAACGCGTCAAACAGGTCACGGGCGAAGCCCCGGTAGATACCATTCTCGTAAGTGGCGACCGGCAGGTAGTACAAGGCCTCGACACCAATTACCAGGGGTTCCTTGGCCGTCGCCACCCCGGCGCATATCAGTAGAAATACACTCAGCCAATGTCTGAAATTGGGAAACATGAACCTGATCTTCCAGTGGTATAACTTTCGATATGCCAAATATATCGACCTCAACCGGAATAGGTTTAACGGGATTGTGAAAAAAGAACGCGCCATGCTCAATTCCTCCCCATTCATGATTTTTCTTGTGCTGGCCGGTTCACTCTGCGCCAGTCCCGTCGTCGCCCTGGAATGGTCGGCAACGGAAATCGAGCTGCTCCACAGCGGCAACTTCCGCGAACCCTTCAATCCGAACGGCGTGACCAAGTCCATCGTCACGCTTCAGCATGCCAGTGGCTATGGCGTGGGCCGCAATTTCCTGTTCGTGGACGTGCTGCAATCTGGCGATCAGGAGCGGGATCTCGCCAACAATCCGGAGTCGCCCACCGAGATTTACGCGGAGGCTTACACCACCCTCTCACTGTCCAGGATCACCAGCCGGAATCTGGCCGTCGGGCCGCTCAAAGATTTCGGCCTGACCATCGGCATCAATATCGGCGACAAGGATAGCCAGTTGCATCCAAAACCCAAGATCTACCTGGCCGGGTTCACCCTGGACTTTGCCGTGACAAAAGGCTTTTTCAACGTGGATGTACTGGGCTACTGGGACCACGGCTGCTACGACGGCATCAATTCCTGCCCGAATTACAAGGGCACCTACCAGATCACACCGGCCTGGTCGGTGCCCTTCTCGCTGGGGTCGGTCGATGCCGAATTCGCGGGTTTCATCGATTTCATCGGCTCCCGCGGCGCAGGTACCGTCCATCAGGTGCTGAGCCAGCCCCAGTTGCGCTTCGACATCGGCAAGCCCCTGCTAGGCCAGAAAGGCCGACTCTATGCCGGCATCGAGTATCAGTACTGGCACAACAAGTACGGCAACAAGGGCGTGGATGAGCAACATCCGCAACTCCTTGTGCTCTGGAAATTCTGAAACCGCCTGATGTGGGCGCGTCCGGCCCGGGGTTTGTTCTTGCCAGGGCTTGTCCAGGCCTGTGATCAGGCGAAACCGGAAAAACCGCTGTATTGATCCGCTGAGCGATCCATGGAAACGCCCAGGCTGTCTTTGCCGGAAAACGAGAACTGGATGTGGGATGGGTCGATGGTGGCATCCAGCGTGGCGTTCTGCGTGATCGTGAAGAAGACGGTGGCGGTACGGTCATTCGGGTTGTAGTAAACCGACACCGGGTAACGTGCCAGTGTGACTTCAGTATCCGGCACGCTCAGGCCGTAGTTGTAGCCATCGCCCAGGCCGGTGTTGACTGTGCGGCTGATGTTCCAGTTGGTGATGTCTTCCACGGAGGACGGGTCCATGGACTTGCTGAACTGGAAGACCATGGACAGGGTCTGCGTGGCGTCGGCGGTGTAAAGACCCAGGAAGGAAACTGGCGTGCCCGGGCCCAGGGTTGAGACGAAACTGCCGCCCGAAAGGGCCGTGGACATGGCCGGGGCGCTGCTCTGCGTGATGTAGGTCGCCAGCGTGGCTGAACTGGCCTCGTCCTGGCCGGCCAGGCGGTTCGCCAGTTTGACCGCTTCATCGGTCTGGCCGGCGTCCATGTAGGCATAACCCTGTTCCACATAGGCATCCCAGAAATTCCACTGGATGTCGATGGCGCCCTGGAATTCCTCGATCGCTTTGTCGTAACGGCCCTGTTTGGCATAAAGCTGGCCCAGGCCGTAGTGGCCGCTGGGTTCGTTGGGCGCCATGTCCCGCACCCGCGCGAACTGGATTTCGGCTTCCGTGTAGTTGCCGTTAGCCATATAGCCCTGGCCCAGGGAAAAACGGTTGGCTGCGCCGGCGTCGATTCGCACCGCCGCTTCGTACTGCTTGACCGCTTCCGTGTAGTTGCCCTGGAAGTAATGGACGTTGCCCAGGGTGACGCGGATGTCAGACCGGGTCGGATCGCGCTGGATGGCCTGCTGATAGGCCTTGATGGCGTTTTCGTTGTCGCCGTTCTGGGTGTGGGCCTGGCCCATGGAGTTGTAGGCATCCGGCACGATGTCGGAATTGGGCGCGAGGGCGATGGCACGCTGGAACTCCTTGATGGCCCCTTCATAGTTGCCGTCTGTGAAAAGCGACAGGCCATGATTCAAGGCGTTGCTGGCCAGGGATTCCAGCTGGGCGGTCTGCGTGCCCGTATAGGCGAACAGTCCTGAGGGAGTGAGCATGCTGACGGTAGTCATGACGGAATTCTGAGAAGCGGCCCCGGATAAGGTACTTGTTCATCTGGATTGTATAGGGATGGCCGGATATCGCTATAGGACAGATCTTTGCCGTGGGATGTATTCCTTTGTTGAAGCGGGAACGGGAGTTGGACGTCCCGGCGGGTGCGTAGCGGTTCCACCCAAGAGGCGAGGCCTGGCGAAGGGCTTATCTCCAGTACCTGTGTGCCCTCTCGATGGCAAATGAGCGGTCGACTGCCGTTCCAGGTTCAAGCTTATCGACATCAACTGTGTCGTACATCCTTCATGGCTCGGTGGCGTTGTCGTTTTCAAGACATCGCCTGCGATAAAAATGTATTAAGAAACAGTTGGTTGACG
>CAZEOR010000295.1:0-4263 GCA_964513695.1 uncultured Thiobacillus sp. | reverse complement strand
GTGAAATGATGCCCGGACATAGACCCCGCTTCCTGAAAATAAGATCACTACACGTCGGAATGGCCTATTGTCCTTGGGACAGGCGATGAAGCATAGCGCCGCGATGGCGCCGGGGCCGCGCAGAACCGCTGGTTCGACCGCCCCTGCGCCAGGCCGATCACGCTGTCCTGGCGGCGATGTTTCGGGCGCCGATACTTACTGGATGAGCCGCAACCCGCCCGAATGGATTCCAGATATATCGGGCTTGTCTTCATGGATTGCTATGGCTGATGCGCGCCTACAGGCCGCTCAAGCGCATGGGCGGCGGGGGTGATGCCCGCCCGCGCGCGGCCCCGTTAGCCGGCGAGATGGGCATGGGCACGGTCAGGTACCCGCTGTGATCGAGTGTTGGCGAGGGAGGGCGCCCGCCAGGGGCCGCCGTCCGCTTCCATCCTTACATCGTCTTATGCCCTGTCGTTGACCATGAGGCCCGTTGTTTGGCCGCTGGTGTTGACCACCGGCTTTGGCGCGTTGCCGGCGCCGACGCGATCATCCGCGTCGCCATCGTGATCCGGGCCCACACGGCGGGATTCAAGGGCTTCAGGCGCGGGTGGCTTCTGAATCAGGGAAGCAGCATTCGTGGACGTTATCGAGCTGACTGACATGGGGCATGCCCTCCATAAGCGTGAACAGCGACCGGATGGTCGCGAAACCAATACTAGGGAAGGCGCGGCAAGACATCCTTTACCATTTTGTAAGAAAGCGGAATTTCCGGAAAAACCTGGAAAATCAGCGTATTCACAACCACCGGCGCAATTTATGGGAACCCCGATGCACATTCTGGTGATCGAGGACGACGAGAAGATCGCCTCTTTCGTGGTGAAGGGGCTGCGCCAGGCGGGCCACCAGGCGGGTCTGGCCACCGATGGAAAAATCGGCCTGGCCCGCCTGCGTGAGGAACACCACGATGCCGCCGTGGTGGACATCATGCTGCCGCACCTGGACGGCCTGTCCCTGGTTCAACAAGCGCGCCAGGCGGGGGTGACCACGCCCATCATCTTTCTGTCCGCGCGGCGCGAGGTGGACGACCGGATTCGCGGGCTGGGGGTGGGCGGTGACGATTACCTGGTCAAACCCTTCGCGTTTTCCGAATTGCTGGCCCGTCTTCAGGCCCTGGTCCGACGCGCGACCGGCGCCCTGGAGCCGGTCCGACTGAGCTCGGGGGACCTGGAAATGGACCTGGTGAAGCGATTGGTGACGTGGCGCGGGCACGAAATCACCCTGCAACCGCGCGAATTCGCCCTGCTGGAATACCTGTTGCGCAACAAAGGCGGCGTGGTCTCGAAGATCATGATCATGGAACACGTCTGGGATTACGGCTTCGATCCGGAAACCAGCGTGGTGGAAACCACGGTCAGCCGATTGCGCGCGAAGCTCGGCGAGGGCGGCGCCGGCGATTTGATCCAGACAGTGCGTGGCGTGGGCTATGTTCTCGGCCGTTGAACATCCAGGCAGGGGGCGCTCGATCGCCCTGCGGCTGACCCTGTTCTATGCCTTGTTTTTCGGCATCGTCACCACGGGCGGCGGCATTCTGCTTTACCACCTGGTGCGGATACATCTGTTGGAAGAGATCGATCAGGATCTGCTGCGTCAGCAGCAGGAAGTCGCCAGCATCCTGGTATCCCGCGACAACCATGCCCTGCTCACGGAACTTGCTTCGAGCACGGCGGACGGAGGACGCGAGGATTATTTCGTCCGCATCCTCGGCGCCAATGGCCAGGTGGAACTGGCTTCCGACCTGCGCGCCTGGCATGTTCCCCTGCCGACGATTCCGGCTGGCGGGATGGAGACCGGCCGACACGAATATCTCACCGTGGAAATTCCGGATGCGCGTCGTCAGGCGCGCGTATTGATCAGCGCGGTCGCGCCGGGACGATATGTGCAGGTTGGGCTGTCCCTGGCGGACAGCATGGCCTTCCTGCGCCATTTCGAGCATTACGGCCTGCTCATCCTGTTCTCCATGCTCACGCTGGGCACCCTTGCGGGCTGGGCGCTGGCCCGCAAGGCCATGGCCGGCGTGGAATCGGTGACGCGGGCCGCCGAGCGTATCGCCGACGGCCATTTCTCCGATCGGGTCAAGGTCGCCGGACAAGGCAGCGAGATCGACCATCTGGTCAGCACGTTCAACCGCATGGCGGAACACGTGCAGAACGTCATGACCGAGATGCGCCTGGTCAACGATCACATCGCCCATGACCTGCGCAGCCCGCTCACGCGTATCCGCGGCCTGGCGGAAAGCGCCGCCATCCAGGCCGCGCCGGGCGGCGAGAGCACCGAACTTGCGGGCAGCATCGTCGAGGAATGCGACCGTTTGAGCCAGATGATCAACACCATGCTGGAGATCGCGGAAGCGGAGGCGGGAGTCCAACGGCTTGTCCTGGGTCCGCTGAACGTCGAGGAACTGGTTGAACGGGTCGTGGAATTGTTCGAGGGCGTGGCCGAGGACCGGGGCATCCTCCTGACCCGTTCCGGCACTTCGGCCGAACCCCTGGTCGGCGACAGGCGCCGCTTGCAACGGGCATTGGCCAACCTCATCGACAACGCCCTCAAGTACACCCATGCCGGCGGCCGCGTGGAGGTTGTCCTTGACGGCAACGCGGGCCAGTTGGAAATCGCGGTGCATGACACCGGACCGGGCATCCCCCCGGAAGACCAGCCTCACCTGTTCGATCGTTTCTATCGTGGCGACCGAAGCCGCCACCTGCCCGGCAACGGCCTGGGGCTCAGCCTGGCGCGCGCGGTGGCCCATGCCCATGGCGGCGATATCCGGGTGGAATCCCGCCCAGGCGCCGGCAGCACATTCATACTGAGTCTGCCCGCGCGCGCCGCCTGATCCGACACGGGCAAATTACCAATCTGTAATGCCGCGCGGGCCATCAGGCCCGATACCTCTCCGCCAAGGCCCGGCCACCGCTGGCCTTGGCGGAGGTGGCGCCCACCGTTCCTTGCAAAACGGTAAAAGTCGCCATGGCGCGCGCCCGCCTAATCTCTCGCCACCCTGAATGTTCCAACCGACGAGAGGTTTTTCACCATGCATGTCACCCTGATCCGCGGTATCGCCCACCCACGCCACGCTCCCCTGTATCTGGCCGGCCTGTTGGCGGCCGTCAGCCTGCCTGCGCACGCCCTGCCCAGTTTCGCCCGCCAGACCGGCGAGGAATGCGCGGCCTGCCACGTGGGGGCCTTCGGCCCGCAGCTGACGCCGCACGGCATGAAGTTCAAGCTGGGCGGCTACACGGATTCCGATGGCAAGGCGGGCCACGTGCCCTTGTCCGGCATGCTGCTGGCCAACTGGACCCATACCAGCACGGACAATCCGGCGCCGCCCGCCCATTTCAACGCCAACAACAACCTGGCCCTGCAGGAAGCTTCCCTGTTCATCGGCGGCAAGCTCACGGACCACATCGGCAGTTTCGTGCAGACCACCTACAACGGCATCGACCGGACATTCGGCCTGGATCAGATGGACCTGCGCTATGCGCGGAGCTTCGAGAGCGGCGGCAAGGATCTGCTGTTCGGCGTCACCCTCAACAACAACCCCACTGTGCAGGACCCGTTCAACACCACGGCCACCTGGCGTTTCCCATTCACCTCGGCCGATCTGGCGCCGGCGCCCGCCATGTCCACCCTCATCGACGGCGGATTGGCCGGCGGCGTCATCGGCGCCACCGCTTATGCCCTGTGGGATGGTTCGTTCTATGGCGAGCTAGGCGGTTACCGCTCGCTTTCGGCTTCCGCGGTGAACAAGCTGGGCGCCGGCGACGTGGGCGAACTCAAGGGCACGTCGCCTTACTGGCGCCTGGGTTACATGAAAGACATGCGCAAGGAAATGTTCGCGGTCGGCCTGTTCGGCCTGAGCGCCGACCTGGACCCCAGCCGCACCCCGGGCGCGGGCTACGACAAGCACCGGGATATCGGCGTGGATGCCACCTACCAGTTCCTCGGCGACCGCAAGAACATCTACACGGTGCATGGAAGTTATACCCGGGAGACAAACAGCCTGGATGTCAGCGCCCCGGGCGATGGCAAAGGGCGCCTCTCCAGCCTGAACCTGAACGCTTCCTACTTCCACGACCAGACCTACGGGGTCACCCTGGGTCTGTTCGACACGCGGGGAAACAACAATGCCGCCCTGTGGAACACGGTGATGGGCAATGACAAGCCGGATTCCCGCGGCTATATCGCCCAGCTCGATTGGACCCCCTGGGGCAAGGAAAGCTCCTG
>CAZEOR010000294.1:0-4269 GCA_964513695.1 uncultured Thiobacillus sp. | reverse complement strand
AATCTGTAAGCGTTTTCTCAGTATGTTGTAACAACATCTTGAAAGCAAGGCTTTTTTTGCCATTATCGATGCCCTGTCCCTGATAGACATCGAAACAGGCGATGTCCGCTACGAGTACCGGTGCGGCCGATTGGACCCGCGCCAGGATATCGCCGAGAGGTAGATTCGCGTCGACCACCACCGCGATATCGCGTCGCACGGCCGGGAAACGCGGCAGGCCCTGATAACGTGGAGCAGCCCGGTTCATGAGCGGCGCCATATCGATCTCGAACAGCACCGGCGCCTTGGCGAAGGCGTATTTCTGCATCAGCCTCGGATGCAGGGCACCGATCCAGCCTACGGCGGCACCATCGATCCATACCTGGGCGCACTGGCCCGGATGCAGGGAAGGATGGGCTACAGGGCGGTATTCAACGCGAGCCGGATGCAACAAGGCGTCAAGATCGGCGCGCAGGTCGAAGAAATCCACGTTTCGGCTTTTCTCGCCCCATTGCTCCGGACGACTTGAACCATGAGAAAGGGCGGCGATGCGCATGGGCTGGCTCTCGGCATCCGCAGTCAGGAAGGCCCGTCCCACTTCGAATACCCGCAGGCGTTCCTGGCCGTGGTTGAGGTTGTGGCGCAGAGATTGCACCAGACCGCCCAGCAGGCTGCCGCGCATAACACCCATCTGGCTGGCGATGGGGTTCAGCAAGGTAAGGACGTCGCCTTCGGATCTGAAATCCTTATCCAGATCCTCGGAAGTGAAGCTATAGGTGATGTTTTCCTGATAACCCCTGGCCACCAATAGTTTTTTCAGTTCGATGACCGATCGGGCACCCTCCCCGGCCGGTAACATGACGTGTTCGCCACGGAGGGCCACGGCTGGGATGGCATCGTAGCCGTGCACCCTGGCCACTTCCTCAATGAGATCCACTTCACGGGTGATATCGAAGCGGTGGCTGGGGGGCTGGACTTCCGCGCGCTCCCCCGCCGAACGCACGCTCATGCCCAGGCGAGCTAGGATCGCGAGCATGGACTGATCATCCAGATCGAAACCGAGGATGCGCCGGGCGCGGGCGGGTCTGAACACGACCGGGGCGCTTTGCGCCACGCCGGGGCCTGTTTCAACCACGGGTCCACACTGGCCGCCACAGATGTCCAGGATCAGGCGTGTCGCCCGTTCCATGGCCTGATTCGGCAATTCCGGGTCCACGCCCCGCTCGAAGCGATGGGAGGAGTCGGTGGAAAGGCCGTAGCGTCGCGCCCGTCCGGCGATGGCATCGGGGCTGAAATGGGCCGCTTCCAGGAAAATGTCTGTCGTGACTTCTGACACCGCGCTGGACGTCCCTCCCATGATGCCCGCCAAGGCCAAGGGGCCGCTGTCGTCGGCGATGACCAGGGCATCGCCGGCCAACTCGATGGACTGGCCATTGAGCAGATCCAATTTCTCGCCGGCATCGGCCAACCGAGCCCGTACCGTACCTTGCAGACGGGCCAAATCAAAGCTGTGCATGGGTTGGCCGAGTTCCAGCAGCACATAGTTGGTCACATCCACTACTGGGTGGATGGCGCGCAGGCCGGAGCGCTCCAGGCGCCGTACCATCCATGCGGGGGATGTGGCGCGGGGATCGATACCCCGGATCACCCGTCCGCAATAAAGCGGGCAACCGGCGGCATGTTCGATGGCGACTGGATAAGAATCGGGAATCGTGGCGGCTACGGGAGGACAATCCACCGGCACCAGCGGCGTATCGGTGAGGGCGGCGACTTCCCGGGCGATGCCCAGGAGGGATAGGCAATCACCCCGATTGGGGGTCAACTTGAGGGTGATCAGGTGGTCATCCAGCTCCATCCAGTCGCGCAGTTCGGTCCCCACCGGCGCATCCGAGGGCAATTCCATGATGCCGGCCGCGTCCTGGGCCAAGCCCAGTTCCTTCGCGGAACACAGCATGCCAAAGGATTCGACGCCGCGCACTTTGGCCTGCTTGATCTCGAATTCGGGTAGCTTGGCGCCCACCAGGGCGCAGGCGGTCTTGAGGCCGGCGCGGGCATTGGGCGCGCCGCAAACGATGGTGAGCGGTTCGCCCTGCCCTGCGCTGACCTGGCAGAGCTGGAGACGGTCGGCGTTGGGATGTTTTTCCGCGCTGAGGATTTCCGCCACCACCACGTGGGAGAACGCCGGCGCGGCGGGTTCCAGGGCTTCCACTTCCAGGCCGGCCATGGTGAGCAGATGGCTGAGGCGTTCGGAGGTGAGATTGGGATTGACGAGGCTTTTCAGCCAGGCTTCGGAGAATTGCATGGTCGGCTACCTCAGGCGAATTGGCGTAGGAAGCGGGCATCGTTCTCGAAGAACAGCCGCAGGTCGTCCACGCCGTAACGCAACATGGCCAGACGCTCCACGCCCAGGCCGAAAGCGAAGCCCTGGTAGCGCTCGGCATCGATACCGACATGGCCGAACACATTGGGATGCACCATGCCGCAGCCCAGCACTTCCAGCCAGCCAGTGTGGGAACACACCCGGCAGCCGGCACCGTTGCAGATCACGCAGCCGATATCCATTTCCGCCGAGGGCTCGGTAAACGGGAAGAAGGATGGACGGAAACGCACCGGCAGGTTGCCCTTCTCGAAGAAGCGGCCCATGAAATCCGCCAGCACACCTTTCAGGTCGGCGAAAGAAGCGGTTTCATCCACCCACAGACCTTCCACCTGATGGAACATGGGGGTGTGGGTCACGTCGGAATCGCAGCGATACACCCGCCCCGGCGCGATGATGCGGATGGGGGGCTGCTGGTTCTGCATATAGTGGACCTGCACCGGCGAGGTGTGGGTGCGCAGCAGGCTGCCTCCCTCCAGATAGAAGGTGTCGTGCATGGCCCGTGCCGGGTGGTTTTCCGGAATATTGAGGGCCGTGAAGTTATAGAAGTCGGTTTCGATCTCCGGACCGTCCGCCACGGTGAAGCCGATAGAGGCAAACAACTGCTCTATCCGCGCCATGGTACGGGTGACGGGATGCAGCCCTCCTATTTCTTCGCCGCGTCCCGGCAGCGTCACATCCAGTGATTCGGCTGCCAGCTGCTTATCCAGTTCGCTAGCTTGGATGGCCTCGCGTCGGGTGCGCAGAAGGGCCTCGACCTGATCCTTGACTAGGTTGATTCGGGCACCGACCGCCTTACGCTCTTCTTGCGGCAAAGTGCCAAGCCGCTTCATTTGTTCGGTGATGGCGCCGCTCCTGCCGATGAAGCGCGCCTTGACCTGATCCAGGACGGGCAGACTACCGGCGGCGGAAAACTCCCGCTCGGCTTCCTTGAGAATTTCGTCGAGATTCATGCTCGAATCCGTTGATCGAAAAGAAATGACAAAACAAAAGGGGAGGCCCTTGCAGGCCTCCCCCGGTGCATGTGCCTGACGGCTTACGCCCCCAGGCTGGCCTTGGCCTGCTCGGCGATCTTGGCAAAGGCGGGCTGGTCGAAGATAGCCATATCGGACAGCACCTTGCGATCGATTTCGATATTGGCCTTTTTCATGCCATTCATGAACACGCTGTAGGTCATATCCAGATTCAGTGCGCGCACGGCGGCGTTGATACGGGCGATCCACAGTTGGCGGAATTGGCGTTTGCGCTGCCGGCGGTCGCGGTAGGCATACTGGCCGGCCTTCATGACCGCTTCGTTGGCCACCCTGAATACGTTCTTGCGGCGACCACGGTAACCCTTGGCCGCATCCAGCACTTTCTTGTGGCTGGCGTGAGCGGTAACACCACGTTTGACGCGAGGCATGTCTGTGCTCCTTTCTTAGGCGTAGGGCATCATGTCACGCACGTGACCGATGTCGGAAGGATTCACGTCGGACATACCGCGCAGGTGGCGCTTGCGCTTGGTGGTCTTCTTGGTGAGGATGTGGCGCATATAGGCGGAGGATCGCTTGATGCTGCCGCTGCCTCGCACGCGGAAGCGCTTGGCGGCTCCGCTCTTGGTCTTCATTTTGGGCATGTTGGCTCCAATTTTTCGATGCCGCCTGGCGGTTCCCACCGGGAACGCTTGACCAGCCACACGGCACTTGTCGGCGCGGACATTAACGAGGGCCGCGCCACCCTCGTCGTCAACGGCATCTCTACCCCAATCGGACCCGACCGCAAATGGTCCCAGGTCATCCCCACCTCACCGGTGGGCAAGGTCACCGTCGTCCAGGCGATCTACACCGATCCCAACGGCGTCGCCCACCGCCAGGAGACCGCGGTGGTCGCCGGAGCATTAAAAAAAAAAAAAAGAAAGATGGAAGGAGGCGACG
>CAZEOR010000293.1:0-4277 GCA_964513695.1 uncultured Thiobacillus sp. | reverse complement strand
ATACGTGGCAGCCAGTCCTGGATCGCGGCGAAAACTCGCGGTCGTGGCGTCGTCATGTGAAATGGATTTCATCAGTCTCTCCGTTGCCAGTCGTTCCAACAAGAAATTGCACGTTCGATGTCGCTTTGCTGACTGCGTTTGTCGCCGCCGAGTAGCAGCAGCACCAGCGTTTTGCCAGATTGGGCGTAATAAACGCGGTAGCCAGGACCGACATCAATGCGTAATTCCGACACACCGCCGCCGACTGACTTGTGATCGCCAAAGTTGCCTAGTTCAACCCGGTCGATACGCCGCAAGATGGCTATTCGCGCCCGCATGTCGCGCAGTTCATCAAGCCATGATTGCGTCAGGTCTTTACCGTCGGCAGTGATGTAATGCTCTACAGTGTAGCTCATGGTAGCTTATAGGCGACTATGGTTGTCGGGCGCATGGTTCAGGCGGCTTCCTTCTGTTCGTTGCTGGGGACCACTTCGGCGATTGGCTTCAAGCCAGCGGCTGTAAACATCGCCGATGTGGCACGTTCCACCGACTCGCGTACCGGGTCCAGATCAAGCCGCGCATAGATCGCCGTAGCCGCTTGGCTCTTGTGGTTCAGGCTCTTGCCGATGATGGTCAGGGATGCGCCCGTTTTTGCCTGCCAGCTGCCGAGGGTGCGCCGAAGATCGTGCAGGGTGACACCATTCTGGACGTTGCGACCGTAGGGGATGTCGGCTCGCGCCATGACTCGAATGACAGCCTTCTTGGGTTCTTCGATATGGCCGCTGAGTCCTTTGCCCGGGAAAACGAAGTTCGCCTCTTTTTCGGCAGCCGCCTTGCGTGCCTCCAGGATGGTCACGGCCTCTGGCGATAGCGTGACGTTTTGTGGCGTGCCGTTCTTGGTGACGGGTATTCGCCAGATTGCCTCGGCAAGGTTAACTTCCAACCAGCGCATCGCCAGCAGATTGGCACGTCGTGCGCCGGTCAGCAGCGCCAGGAGGATGTAGTCGCGCAGTGTCTCGTTTTCTTCTTCGGCGAGCGATTGAAAGAAACGAGGAAGTTCATCGGCCTGTAAGAAGCGGTCACGCTTAACCTTGGTGCGCGTTTTGATGCCGGTAACAGGGTTGGACGTTGCGTAACCCCATTCGATAGCGCGCCCAAAGACGCTCGATATCAATGCCCTCACGTTGTTGATCGTTGCACCTGACAGGCCAGCTTTTTCCAGGTTGGACAGGAGGCGCGATATGGTCTCGCGCTTGATGGTAGATAATTTCTGCGCGGCAAAGCTTTGCAGATGATTGGCATAAATGCTCTGGTCAGTGCGCCATGAGAGCTTTTTCATGCCATGCCGCTCCCCATACTCCTTGAATAGTTTGGCAAAGGTCAGCTCTTGTTTTCGCGCTCGCCTGACGTCGGCAGGGTTTTCATTATTGGCAAAAGCGGATAGCGCAGTCATTGCAGCTGTTCTTGCCTGCTCGACAGTCATGTCTGGGAAAACGCCCAGCTTGAGCCAGACCATTTCAATCCCAGTACGCTTGACCACATAGAAGGTCTTCGTGCCGGCGTGCGTCATGCGAAGTGCCAGTTTGGGGATGTCGGTGTCGTAGACCGTTAACCGCTTGCCGGCTTCCGGCGGTATCATCGCGCCCAGCGTTGTTTTAGTGAATTTCAGCTTTGTCATGATTTCCTCGCTTGATACGGGCTAGCACCGGGCTAGCGCGGGGTAGCAAAATAGAGCGTATTTCGTGCTAGCCGGTTAAGGTAAGTGTCCTCGTAAGTCTAGGTTTAATCAAGGATTGTTAGGTTTAGTTAACCCACAGAAAGTAGTAGCGTTATTGCTTCATAACCCACAGGTCGGCAGTTCGATTCTGCCCATCACCACCACCTCCCCTTTCTTTTCCCCTCTCCCGCGTTACCGCCTCCGCATTCCTGAATGGCCCGCAAAGTCTTCATCCGCACCTTTGGTTGCCAGATGAACGAGTACGACTCGGACAAGATGGCCGATGTGCTTGCCGTCGGCGAGGGCTACGAGCAGACCGACAAGCCCGAGGAGGCCGACGTCATCCTGTTCAACACCTGTTCCGTCCGGGAAAAAGCCCAGGAGAAGGTGTTCACCGACCTGGGCATGGTGCGCCACCTCAAGCAGAAGAATCCCGATCTCATCATCGGTGTGGGCGGCTGCGTGGCCAGCCAGGAAGGCGCGGCCATCGTGCAGCGGGCGCCTTACGTGGATATCGTATTCGGCCCCCAGACCCTGCACCGCCTGCCCCAGATGATGGACAAGCGGCGCGCTTCCGGCCGGCCCCAGGTGGATATTTCCTTCCCGGAAATCGAGAAGTTCGATCACCTGCCCCCGGCCCGGGTGGAAGGCGCCGCCGCTTTCGTGTCCATCATGGAGGGGTGCAGCAAGTACTGCACTTTCTGTGTGGTGCCGTATACCCGGGGCGAGGAAGTCTCCCGGCCACTGGATGATGTGCTGGCCGAAGTGGCTGGATTGGTCGATCAGGGCGTCAAGGAAATCACGCTGCTGGGCCAGAACGTGAACGCCTATCGGGGCGCCATGGCAGGTGACGCTTCCGGTGAAATAGCCGATTTCGCCCTGCTGCTGGAACTGGTGGCGGAGATTCCCGGGGTCGAGCGCCTGCGTTTCACCACGTCCCATCCGCGCGAATTCACCCCGCGCCTGATCAATGTCTACGCCAAGTTGCCCAAGCTGGTGTCCCATCTGCACCTGCCCGTGCAATCCGGCTCTGACCGCATCCTGGCAGCCATGAAACGGGGCTATACAGTTCTGGAATACAAATCCATCGTGCGCAAGTTGAAGGCGGCCCGTCCCGATTTGTGCCTGGCTTCCGACTTCATCGTCGGGTTCCCCGGTGAGACGGAAGAGGATTTTCTGGCCACAATGAAACTGATCGAGGACGTGGGCTTCGATGCTTCCTTCAGCTTCGTCTACAGCGCCCGCCCCGGCACGCCCGCCGCTTCCATGACCGATGACACGCCCGCCGCCGTCAAATCCGAGCGCCTGCACCGGCTCCAGTCCCTGATCGAAACCCAGGCTGCCGCCATCAGTGAAGCCATGGTGGGCTCAGTACAGAAGGTGTTGGTGGAAGGCCCGTCGCGCAAGGACGCCAACGAAATGGCCGGCCGCACCGACAACAACCGGGTGGTGAACTTCCCCGCCCCGCCCCGTTTGATTGGCAAAATGGTCGAAGTCCGTATCACCCGGGCCATGCCCCACAGCCTGCGCGGCGAAGTCGTGACGATTTGATGAGCGAAACCGTCTCCTTCCCCGACGCCGAAAACAACCGCCTGGCCAACCTGTGCGGCGTGCTGGACGAAAACCTGCGCCAGATCGAAACCGCCCTCAACGTGAGCATCGCCCGCCGCGGCGAGGTGTTCCAGGTGGAAGGCGACAAGGCGGCCGATGCGGCCCGGCTGCTCAAGGATTTCTACCAGCGGGCGCGCAAGCCCCTGGACATCGACGACGTCCAGCTCGCCCTGGTGGAAGTGGCCCACAAACCCGCATTGGCCAAGGACGGGGCCCAGGACGAGGACAACATCCCGGTCCTCATGACCCGGCGCGCCGGCCTGCACGGCCGCACCGCGCGCCAGAACGCCTACATCCGCCAGATCCAGGAATACGACATCACCTTCGGCGTCGGCCCGGCCGGCACCGGCAAGACCTACCTGGCCGTGGCCGGCGCGGTGGACGCCCTGGAACGGGATCTGGTCAAGCGCATCGTGCTGGTGCGCCCGGCGGTGGAGGCCGGCGAGCGCCTGGGCTTCCTGCCCGGCGACCTGGTGCAGAAGGTGGACCCATACCTGCGCCCCCTCTACGACGCCCTCTGGGATCTGATGGGCTTCGACAAGGCCAACCGGGCCTTCGAGCGCCAGATGATCGAAGTGGCGCCCCTGGCCTTCATGCGTGGTCGCACCCTGAACCACGCATTCATCATCCTGGACGAGGCCCAGAACACCACGCCCGAGCAGATGAAGATGTTCCTGACCCGCATCGGCTTCGGTTCCCGCGCCGTGGTCACCGGCGACGTGACTCAGATTGATCTGGCCCGGCATCAGAAGAGCGGCCTGATCGAAGCCCGGCAAGTGCTGAAGGACGTACGCGGCATCGCCTTCACCGAATTCCAGAACGACGACGTCGTGCGCCATCCCCTGGTGGCCCGCATCATCGACGCCTACGACAGTTACCAAGCCGATGCCCGGGTCGATTCCAAAGCTTGAACTGGCAATCCAGTTCGCCGTGAAGGCGGAACTGCCCGGCCGCGCCGAGTTCCGCCGAT
>CAZEOR010000292.1:0-4281 GCA_964513695.1 uncultured Thiobacillus sp. | reverse complement strand
CTGGGTGATATTCCTTTGTTGGGACGGCTGTTCTCGAATCAGCGGGATGAACTCAACAAAACGGATGTGGTATTGCTGATCACGCCTCGCGTGGTCCGCAACGTCGAGAGGCCGGAACTGGCCCAGGGCGAATTCTTTGCCGGGACCGAAGCGGCCGTTTCCGATCAGCCCCAGCAGCTACGCCCAGCCGCACCCGCATCCGGCGCTTCGTCCATCTCAGTGCGAGGACGTCCGCCGGTGCCGTTGCCGACCCAACCGGACGCCGTGCCGGAACCGTTCACTGTGCCTGAGACGCCACCTCCATCTCCGGCTCCACCGCCGGCGCCACCGCTGGTTCCACTGAACCCCGCAGCGGCTCCGTAATCTCGAGATGAGACAAGTTCGTGGTTTTACTCTCATCGAACTGGTCATCGCCGTCGCCATCGTCGGTGTATTGGCCCTGATGGCGGCCCCTCTCATGGAGGTGACGGCCCAACGCCAGAGGGAGACGGAATTGCGAATTGCATTGCGGCAGATACGAAGTGCCATAGATGCCTACCACCAAGCGGTGCTCGACAAAAAGATCGAAGCGGCTGCGGATGCCAGTGGCTATCCACCCGATCTGAGCAGTTTGGCAACCGGCACGCGCGACCTTACCGATCCGGAGGGGAAAAAGTTGTATTTCCTGCGCCGCGTACCCAGGGATCCTTTCTTTGCCGATGCCACGGTTGCGGCTGCGGATACCTGGGGCAAACGTGCCTATTCCAGCCCCCCCGAGGAGCCTCGGGCCGGCGAGGATGTCTACGATGTGTATTCCCTGTCGGAAAAGAAGGGATTGAATGGAGTGACATACCGTGAGTGGTAGGCGCAGATCCACACCGGGATTCACTCTGATAGAACTGCTTGTTGTCCTGGCGGTGATCGCCTTGCTGCTTTCAATGGCCGCACCGCGCTACTTCCAGCATGTGGAACGGTCGCGCGAGGCTGTGCTTCTCGAAAACCTGGCGACAATGCGCGACGCCATCGATCAGTACCATGCCGATACCGGCCAATGGCCAGCCTCCCTGGGGAGCTTGGTGGAGAAGCATTACATGCGGGCGCTTCCCAAGGATCCGATCACGAATAGCGCGGAAACCTGGTTGGCCATTCCCCCCAGCGATGGTGGCGAAGGCGTTCAGGACGTGCACAGTGGTGCAGAGGGTCAAGGAACGGACGGGCGAGCCTATGGGGAGTGGTAGCGGACGGCCCACGGATCGCCGGCAAGTTGGATTCACGCTGCTTGCCATGCTGTTCCTGGTGGCTGCGCTGGGTGTTGGCTTGGCCGCTTTGGGCACAGTGTGGGAAACCGCTTTACGCCGGGAAAAAGAGGCCGAACTCCTGTTCGTGGGGGATCAATATCGACTTGCCCTGGAAAGCTACTATCGTTCCACGCCTGGACAAACGAAACATTATCCTCGCGCTTTGGAAGATCTGCTCTCGGATCCTCGCTTCCCCAATACGGTTCGTCACCTGCGCCGCCTGTACCGAGATCCGCTATCCAACAGCGCGGATTGGGGCTTGGTCAGGCAAGGCGCGGAAATCACGGGTATCCATAGTCTGTCCACGGATAAGCCCATGAAGTCGGACGGGTTCATACTGACTTATGAATCTTTCGCCAACGCAGTGACATATCGTGACTGGGTATTTTCGATCAGCACATCGAACACTACAGCGGCCCAATCCGGTTCAACTCCTGCCGGAGCTGGAAAGCAGAATATCAACTCGACACCCGAAGCCAAAAAGATCGCGAAGTGAAATTCCCACCTTCCCGGCCGTTCGGCCCGGGGATACGAGTGGACGGCGCATAGTGTCGGGCCGGGTTAGAATGGCCCATCCCTGCTTCAACCCCTCGTTTGTATGACCGAACCTCGCTTCGTCCACCTGCGTCTCCATAGCGAGTACTCCATCGTGGACAGCATTCTGCGGGTGGACGAAGCGATCAAAGCCGCCAATGCGGACGGTATGCCAGCCATGGCCCTGACCGACTTGGGCAATGTGTTCGGCCTGGTGAAGTTCTATTCTGGCGCCCGCAAAAAAGGCATCAAGGCCATCGCCGGATGTGATGTATGGGTCGCACCGCCGGTATCCACGGACAAGCCGACACGTATGTTGTTACTGGTGCAGAACACGGCTGGATGGCGCCTGTTATGCGAACTGCTCACGCGGGCCTACCGGACCAACATGAACCGGGGGCGGGCCATCCTTCAGCCCGCCTGGTTCGACGAGATGGGCTCACAGGGCCTCATCGCCTTGTCCGGCGGCCACCAGGGCGATGTCGGCCTCGCCCTGGTGAACGAATCCCTGGATACCGCCCGTAGTCTTGCTCGAGCCTGGGCCGCCCGCTTCCCCGACCGTTATTATCTGGAACTGCAAAGGGACGGACGGCCGGAATGTGAAACTCAGGTGGCCGGCGCGGTTGCCATGGCGGACGAACTGGGCCTTCCTGTGGTGGCCACCCATCCCGTGGAATTCCTGGCCCGCGACGATTTCACCGCCCACGAGGCAAGGGTCTGTATTGCCGAGGGCTACGTGCTGGCCGACCGGCGCCGGCCCAAGTCCTTCACGGAGGAGGATTACTTCAAGACCCAGGCCGAGATGGCGGAACTGTTCGCCGATTTTCCCGAGGCCCTGGAAAATACCCTGGAAATCGCCCGCCGCTGCAACCTGACCCTGGAACTGGGCAAGAGCAAGCTGCCGGATTTCCCCACGCCGGACGGCATGGCTCTGGACGATTACCTGCGCCAAAGGGCGCGGGACGGCTTGGCCGAGCGCATGGCCGTGCTTTACCCGGACGAGAAGATCCGGGCGGAAAAGTACCCGGAATACTCGGCACGGCTGGAACTGGAACTGGACACCATCATCCAGATGGGCTTCCCCGGCTACTTCCTTATCGTGTCCGACTTCATCATCTGGGGGAAACACAACGGCGTGCCCGTGGGCCCGGGTCGAGGTTCCGGCGCCGGCTCCCTGGTGGCCTATGCCATCGGAATTACCGATTTGGATCCATTGGCTTACGCGCTGTTGTTCGAGCGATTTCTTAACCCGGAACGGGTGTCCATGCCCGACTTCGACGTGGACTTCTGCCAGGACAACCGCTGGCGCGTCATCGAATACGTGCGCGAGAAATACGGCGCCGACGCCGTCTCCCAGATCGCCACTTTCGGCGCCATGGCGGCCCGGGCTGTGATCCGGGACGTGGGCCGCGTCCTGGACCTGAGCTACAACTTCTGCGACCAGCTTTCCAAGATGATCCCCTCGGCCCCGGGCAAGAACGTGACTCTGGACGAGGCCCTGGAACAAGTGCCGGAACTGAAGGCCCGCTACGAATCGGAAGAGGAGGTGAAGGAACTTTTCGACCTGGCGCGCAAGCTGGAGGGCCTGACCCGGAACGTGGGCATGCACGCGGGCGGCGTACTCATCGCTCCGGGCAAACTCACCGACTTCTGCCCCCTCTATAACGCCGAGGGCTCGGATTCCGTGGTGTCCCAGTTCGACAAGGACGACGTGGAGAAGGCCGGCCTGGTGAAGTTCGACTTCCTGGGCCTGCGCAACCTGACCATCATCGATCTGGCGGTGAAGTACATCAAACTGCTGGACCCGTCCTGGGACGTGAATCTGGAAACCCTGCCCCTGGATGACCCGGCCGCCTACGACATCTTCAAGACCGCCAACACCACGGCCATCTTCCAGGTGGAATCGGAGGGCATGAAGAAGCTGCTGGTGAAGCTGGCGCCGGACCGTTTCGAGGATATCGTCGCCGTGCTCGCCCTGTATCGGCCGGGCCCGCTCGGTTCGGGCATGGTGGACGACTTCATCCTGCGCAAGAAGGGCAAGCAGACCATCGACTATTTCCACCCGGACCTGAAGGAATGCTTGGCGCCCACCTACGGCGTCATCGTCTATCAGGAACAGGTGATGCAGATCTCCCAGATCATCGGCGGCTACAGCCTGGGCGGGGCCGACCTGTTGCGCCGGGCCATGGGCAAGAAGAAGGCCGAGGAGATGGCCAAGCACCGGGACATCATGCGGGAGGGCGCAAAGAAGAAAGGCTACGACGAAGCCCTGGCCATGCAGCTCTTCGACCTCATGGAGAAGTTCGCCGAATACGGCTTCAACAAGTCCCACACCGCCGCCTACGCGGTGGTGTCCTACCAGACCGCCTGGCTCAAGGCCCACCATTGCGCCGCCTACATGGCCGCCACCCTGTCCTCGGACATGGATGACACGGACAGCGTCAAGATCTTCCACGACGACGCGGTCAAG
>CAZEOR010000291.1:0-4289 GCA_964513695.1 uncultured Thiobacillus sp. | reverse complement strand
CGGCGTGGTTGATCAGGTTGACGATCTCCTTGTTGACCTGGCCGCCCAGCACCATTTCCACCAGATCCATGGTTTCCGCGTCGGTGACGCGCATGCCCTGGATGAATTCGCCTTTCTTGCCGACCCGCTTGAGCAGATCCTCGATCTGGGGGCCGCCGCCGTGGACCACCACCGGGTTCAGTCCCACCAGCTTCAACAGCACCACGTCCCGGGCGAAGGCGGCCTTCAGCACCGGATCGGTCATGGCGTTGCCGCCGTACTTGATCACCACCGTCTTGTCCCAGAAGCGCTGGATATAGGGCAGTGCCTCGGCGATGACCCTGGCTTTGTCGGTGGGGGTGAGATTGGCGATGGACATGAATGGCTTTCTCGGGAATTGAACCCACGAATTCTACAAACAAAAAGGGCGGCCGAAGCCGCCCCGGATACCCTCAGAATGGATTATTCGATGACCAACTTCCTGGCCGCTGTCATGGCTTTCTTAGGCAGCACCAATTCGAGCACGCCCTTATCAAACTTGGCCTTGGCGCCGGTCTCGTCCACATCCTGTCTGAGACTGAAGCTGCGATAGGCCTTGCCGTGGTAGCGCTCGCTACGCAGCACTTTGTCACCGTCCTTTTCCTCGGATGCCTTCTTGACCTCGGAACTGATGGATACCGTATTGCCGTCGATGGTGACGTGGATATCCTCCTTATTCACGCCAGGAAGCTCGGCATGGATGGTGTAATCCTGCACACCTTCCTTCACGTCCATCTTGATCATCTGCATTTCGGGCATATCCGGCATATCTCCGGAATAACGCACCGGCCTGACGAAGAAGCCCTTGAAAAGATCATCAAGCATGTCGTTGATGGCATAGGGATCACGACGAACGATATTGCTCATGATGACCTCCTTTCTCGTGATAGTGGACTGATCCACTGTGCTCCCCTGATTTCAATATGGGTCGTTTCTCGGGACATTCAAGTTCTTCAAGAGACAAACGTATCTTGTTAATTAATAAACAAAAATTTACTTGCGGCAGCCTGTTTACGGCCCTAAATTTCGCCTCGCCCGTGACCGAATCGCAGCTAAGTGATTCATGTTCGGTTAACAAGGCTCAAAAACACCCGTGCAATGCCAATCTGAAATACCAACCGTTATCGAAGAGGAGTTTGTCATGAAGCGCACCAAGCAAACCGCCCTGACCCTGGCCCTGGGTTCTGCCATCGCCGCGTCCTTGTCTGTAGCCCCGGTTTCCGCCGCGGAAAATCCCTTTGCCGCCCAGTCCATGGAAAAGGGCTACATGGTGGCGGAGGCTGACAAAGCTGCGGAGGGCAAGTGTGGCGGTAAAAAAGCGGCCGAAGCAAAGTGCGGCGCCAAAGCCAAGGAAGGCAAGTGCGGCGGCGCCAAAGCCAAGGAAGGCAAGTGCGGCGACAAGAAGAGCGCCGAGGACGAATCCGCCAACAAGAAGATGATGAAGGAAGGCAAGTGCGGCGAAGGTAAGTGCGGTGCCAAGAATCTCAAGGAAGGCAAGTGCGGTGGCGACAAGAAAGCTACCGAGGGCAAGTGCGGCGCCAAGAAGTAAATGGATGCGCAGGGTTCCCGGTATCGGGAATCCTGCGTTCATGCTGCGTTGCGCGACGCGATGCAAAGTGGCTCTGCGTGGAAATTGTGTTGATCAATCGTTGGGTGTTCTCTCATCCGCAATGAATGGATGAATTAAGGTGCCTTCCGATAGCTGCTATCCCTCGATCTGGAGAAAGTCATGTCTCAAAAGAAAACCGTTTTGACCCTGGCCCTGGGTTCCGCCATCGCCGCTTCCCTTGGCACCACTTCGGCCTTGGCGAATGAAAGTCCCTTCGCGGCGAATGCTCTTGTCAGGGGCTATATGGTTGCTGCTGCTGACGCAAACGAGTCCAAGCCGGGGGCGAAAGCCGCAGAAGGAAAGTGCGGTGACATGAAGGATGCCAAGGCCACAGACAAGGCAGCCGAAGCCAAGTGCGGTGATATGAAGAAGGAAGACAAGGCTGCGGGTAAATCCGGCGACGGAAAATGTGGTGGCATGATGAAAAAGATGGAGAGCAAGTGCGGTGGCATGAAGAAAAAGATGGGCGGTATGAAAAAAATGGGTGGTATGGGTGGCGATATGAAGTCTGATGCCGACTCCAAGAAAACCGATTCCGCCAAGACCAAGGATGCGAGCTGCGGCGCAAGCATGAAATCCAGCGAGGGCAGCTGCGGCGCGAGCATGAAGTCCGACGCCAAGAAGTAATCAGCCATGTCCATCCCGCGTCTGCATGGCGCGGGGCTCGGATTCCGGCGCGATCTGATTCCCGAACTTCAGGCCGCCCAGGAGTCCGGGTTCCCGGATGCCATCGACTTCTTCGAACTCGCGCCGGAGAACTGGATCGACATGGGGGGGCGCCATGCCCGCGACCTGCGCCGGTTCACCGAACGCCATACCTTCGTGTGCCACGGCCTGTCCTTGTCGCTGGGCGGCATGACGCCCCTGGACGAAGTGCTTCTGCGCAAGATCAAGGCGTTCATGGTCCAGCACCAGATGCCGCTCTACACGGAACATCTGTCCTACTGTTCCGACCACGGCCATCTTTACGACCTGATGCCCATCCCCGCCACCTGGGAAGCGGTGAAATATGTGGCCGAACGCATTCGCCGCGTGCAGGACATCCTGGAACAGAAGATCGCCATCGAGAACGCCAGCTATTACGTGGCGGCGCCCATCAACGAGATGGACGAGCCCGCCTTCATCAACGCCGTGCTGGAGGAGGCGGACTGCTGGCTGCACCTGGACGTGAACAACATCTATGTCAACAGCGTGAACTTCAAATTTGATCCAGTGGACTACCTGAAGCGCATGCCCGCCGAGCGCATCGTCTACATGCACATGGCCGGCCATTACCAGCAGGCGCCCGACCTCATCATCGACACCCACGGCGCCGAGGTCATCGACCCGGTCTGGCAATTGCTGGACACGACTTACGAACTGCTCGGCGTGCACCCCACCTGCCTGGAACGGGACTTCAACATCCCGCCCCTGGCTGAACTGGTCCCGGAAGTGGCGCGTATCGCTGAAATCCAGTCCGGCCACGTGCGGCGCCCGGCGAGGGCGGCCTGACGAACATGGCTGATCTGGTTCCTGTGATTTATGAACATCGGGCTTGCCATGTTCGTCCCCTCACCCCCAACCCCTCTCCCGCCTGCGGGCGAGGGGAGCTTCGAGCGTCTCTGAAGCGACGTTTGGATTGAATATGGACTTTCAGCGTTACCAGCGCGAGTTCACCGCCCACATCCGCGATCCCCGTTTGGCGGCTCGCCCCAAGGGCGCGCCGGCCCGGCGCATGAAGGTCTACAACGAGCTGCTCTACAACAACCTGGAGGGCTTCCTGCTGGCCTGTTTCCCGGTATGCCGCAAGATCCTGGGCAAACGCCGCTGGGACCGGCTGGTGCGGCCCTTCTTCCGCGACCATGCCTGCCACACGCCTTATTTCCGCCAGATTCCGGAGGAGTTCCTGAAATATCTCCAGGAAAACTGGGAGCGTCCCGATGACTTCCCGGCCTTCCTGCCCGAGTTGGCCCATTACGAATGGGTCGAGTTGGAACTGGACACCTCGGATCGGGACGCGCATCTCCCGGCCCACGACCCTGAAGGCGATGTGCTGACCGGACGCCCCCTCCTGAATCCGGTGTTGCGCGTGCTGGCCTATCGCTGGCCGGTGCATCGGCTTTCGCCCCGCTTCAAACCGAGCGAGCCGCCCGCCCAGCCGACCTTCACCCTGGCCTACCGGGGCGCCGATCATCGCGTCCGCTTCACCCTCATCAACCCGGCCACGGCCCGGCTCCTCGCCCTGTTGCAGGAGCGGCCGGGATTGACCGGCCGGGAGGCGCTGGCGCTTCTGGAAAGTGAAATGTCTCTGCCGGCAGGGGCGTTGCAAGGCCATGGTGCGCAATTGCTGGACGACCTCCGGCGCCAGGGCGCGATTCTTGGCGTCCCGGCCTGAGTATTTGCTGTCGCTCCGTTTTTCCTTGTGTCTGGCCGGAGGTCACCTTCGTAACGTGCGGAATTCGCTCTAATTTGGTGCGATATTCGCGCGGTTGGCGGCGTGCTCCCTACACGTTAAAATTCCAAGCCCGTTATTGGGGTTCGGCTAACCACGTCCGTACCCCGAGCCGACAGCAGCCGGTGCTCGCACCGGCTTTTTTTCCGGCCCTGGCCGGAAGCTGAACAGATTTTGAGGATGCTAGCGTGATGCACAGCAATACGCACCGCGACACCCCCGTGGGAGGCC
>CAZEOR010000290.1:0-4308 GCA_964513695.1 uncultured Thiobacillus sp. | reverse complement strand
TGCCCATGGCCAACAGGCGCCACGTCAGCGTGTCCTTGTCCGGATGTGGTAGCCAGTTCTGGTCCACCATGGCCAGGACTTCCACACTGGTAAAAGCCATGGCCTGTTCCAGGATGGGCAGGGCCAGTGCGGCCGTTTCCACTGGTCGTGCCATCAGCATGGGCAGACGGTCAGGGGCCAGATTTTCGAACCAGCCAGGGCTGCCCACCACGGCATTGAGAAAGCGGCGCTGGAACCAGGGATCGTCGTAATTCAGCCAAGCTAGCCGCGTTTCGCCCGCGAGAGGGATACGCTGCGTGCCCAGAAACTCGATGAGCAGCATGCGCAGATGGGGGCGTAAGTCCGGGGACCAGAGCCGGGCCAGTTCTTGCTGGTAAAACTCCGGCGAGACTTGGCGCGTGTGCTGGAGGGCATACCAAAGCTGGGGCCGGATGCGGATGCTGTTTTGTCCCTCGAGAATGGCTTGGGTCAGGCTGCCCAACTGGTCCAGGAATCCCCTGGCGCGGACGAATTCGTACAGGGTCTGATGCCGGAACTGGAGGCGACCGGAGCCTTCGTCCAGACGCAACAAGCCCTCGGCCACCAATTCCCGCACGGTGGCATAGCGGTCCTCGAACCATGCCAGGGGCAACCAGAGCATTTCCCCTTTAGCCATGCGCCGGGCCATGTCCAGCAATAGGGCCTTGCGTTCGCCGGGAACGGCCAAGACCTTTTTCTCCCATTGCATCTGCAACATACCCTGGAAGCTCGTTAGCAGGCTGGCTTCATCTGTGTCCTTAAGAAGGGTGAGGAAGGTATCCAGGGCATGTGGCGATCGGAGGGTGTCGCGCAGTTCGGCATTCCAGCAGTTGGCATGAATACCACGTGCGGCTAGGACCCCGCTGACGTCTTCCCAGCTTGGCAGTTCCAGCGTCAGGGGCAGCGCCTCGATCAGGCGCAGGTTGGGGTCGTGGCGTTGCTCGAAGGCGCGGCAAGAGGCGACGACATGCACGTTGGGCAGGTACGCCAAGTCATGGATCAATTCCAGCAAAGGCCGCAAACGGGCCGAACGCTTGACCACCAGGTCCGCTAGGGCATCCAGTTGATCCAGCAGAACCAGGACCGGTCCGGCTTCGGCCAGGCTCCGGATCGTGGTGAGTGGCGACGCTGGAAGGCCAAGGTGGCTACCCAGGGCCGGCTGGGCGAGGATGTCCTCGGGCAGAAAATCCGCCTTGATGGCCAGTACCGGCATACCAGCCGCTTCGGTTTCCCGCCCAAGGCGGGCAAGCAGGGCGGATTTGCCACAGCCGGGCTCTCCCAGCAGCAAGGTTACGGACTGGCTTTCGTCGCGGATACGCTGCTGCAAGGTGGCTAGTTCCGGGCGGGGTAGCCATTCGCCGCCGGGCAGGGTGCTCGGCCAGGACAATAGCGCGCGTGAGGCCAGTCGCACGGCATCCAATACGGCAGCAATGCCTGGGGCGAGGCCGAGACGTTTCAACTCCTTGTCCACACCTTCCCGCAAGGCGGCGATCAAGCTGTCCTCATCGTTGAAGGGGGTGGGTCGGACTCCACTTGGTCCAGCCACTTCATCCCGAAAGGTTTTCACCTTCGCTATTTCATCGGGTTTGTAGATGTCGGACAGGGACTCGTGGGGGATGCCAGAGCGCTGTAATACGATGCGCGGGATGTTCCGGCTCCCCGCATGGCGGTATTCCAGGCAGGTGATGCTCAGGTTTTCAGGGTTGTCTTCCGTCGGTCGGTATCCGTAACGATGACCTTGAAGAAGTACATACAACTGGCAGGTGTCGATATCCGCCAAGCAACTTTCGAGAACCGGCCGGCTGTCCGGGCCCATGCTTCCCACTGGTTCATGGCCGTTCTTGCGCAACCATTGGTCGACTGATGCCCGTTCGGTACTCAGATCCAGGAAAGTGCAGGAGATATAGATCCGGGCCATCAATTCGTTTTGTGAAGAGGCGAGGAATGATGCCGTTCAGGTTTGGGTCGTTCGCGCTTTGTCGGGCATGCGCAATCCTCAAGCTGCCTGCAAATCCGGAGCACGTTCCACAATGGGAATAGGGCGCTGTTCCGCTAGCCAGAGATCGTAGTCCATCTGCAGGCCTAGCCAGAGCTCGGCACGGCCACCGCGTTCGGGGCCTAGCCAGGCCTCGATGCGCCTAGCCATATCCGGGGAGATGCCGGCATGGCCATTGAGGATCCGGGACAGGGCGGTGCGGGTGATGCCCAACTGTCGGGCCGCTTCAGTCACCGTCAGACCGAGGGCGGGAAGAATGTCTTCGCGCAGGGTCTCGCCAGGGTGGGGAGGGTTGAACATGCGGGCCACGGGGCTCTCCTAGTGATAGTCCTGATAGTCGACAAGGGTGGCGTCTTCACCTTCAAAGGCGAAAGTCAGCCGCCAGTTGCCATTCACCCAGACCGACCAATGGCCGCTCAGGCTTCCTGTCAGGGCGTGTAGCCGCCATCCAGGAAGATTCATGTCGTCTGGGCATTTCGACCGATCAAGGTGCTTGAGTTGACGGCCGAGTCGCGCCGCGTGATGGGGCTGAATACCGGCTTTGGAGCCCTTGCTGAAGAAGGCCTCGATGCCTCGGTGTCGGAAGCTCTTGATCATGTGTGTAGTGTAGCTTAACGATATCCGGGTGGGATGCCCTCCGCAATATACAAGGGCCGCAATTCGCGGCCCTTGTTGTCTAGCGGGGGGATTCAGCGTTTGCGTGGCGGCAACAGATCGGTGATGGTGCCCTCCGCCATCTCGGCGGCGAAGCAGATCGTTTCCGACAGGGTGGGATGGGCGTGGATGGTGAGGCCGATGTCCTCGGCCGTGGCGCCCATCTCGATGGCCAGCACTGCCTCGGCCAGCAGCTCGCCGGCGTTGATGCCCACCAGTCCGGCGCCGATGATCCGGCCGGTTTCCTTGTCCATGATCAGCTTGGTCATGCCTTCGGTGCGGGCAATGGACAGGGCGCGGCCGCTAGCGGCCCAGGGGAAGGCGCCTTTCTCGATGGCAAGGCCCTTGGCCTTGGCCTCGGTCTCGGTGATGCCCACCCAGGCCACTTCCGGGTCGGTGTAGGCGACGGACGGGATGGCCATGGCCTGGAATTCCACCTTGTGGCCGGCGATGACTTCCGCCGCCACCTTGCCCTCGTGTACTGCTTTGTGGGCCAGCATGGGCTGGCCAACGATGTCGCCGATGGCGAAGATGTGGGGCACGTTGGTGCGCATCTGCTTGTCCACGGGGATGAAACCCTGCTCGCTCACGGCCACGCCGGCGGCCTCGGCGCCGATGGCCTTGCCGTTGGGGCGGCGGCCGATGGCGACGAGGACCCGATCGAAGGCCTGGGTCTCTGTTGAATCGCCGGCTTTCAGGGTGACGTGGATGCCGTCCTTCTTCGCTTCCATGCCGGTGACGCCGGTATTGAGCTTGATCGCTTCGAAGCGTTTTTCCATGCGTTTGTGCAGGGGCCTGACCAGATCGGCGTCGCATCCGGGGATGAGCTGGCCGCCCCGTTCCACCACGGTGACCTTGCTGCCCAGGGCGTCGTACACCGTGCCCATCTCCAGGCCGATGATGCCGCCGCCGATGACCAGCAGGCGCTTGGGCACGTCGGCCAGGGCCAGGGCGCCGGTGGAACTCATGACGCGGGGGTCGTCCGGCTGGAAGGGGAGTTTGATGGCTTCGGAACCGGCGGCGATGATGGCGTGGTCGAAGGCGATGGTCTGGGCGCCTTCTTCGCCGGCGACCTCCAGGCGGTTGGAGCCGGTGAACTTCGCGACGCCGTGGACCACGGTGATCTTGCGTTGCCTGGCGAGCTGGGCCAAGCCGCCGGTGAGCTTGCCCACCACGTCCTTGGCCTTCCATTCCCGCAGCTTGGCCAGGTCCACCTGGGGCTTGGCGAAGGCGACGCCGTGTTCGGCCATTTCTTCCGCTTCGGTAATGAGGCGGGCGGTGTGCAGCAGGGCCTTGGAGGGGATGCAGCCGACGTTGAGGCAGACGCCGCCCAGGCTGGGGAAGCGCTCCACCAGCACCACCTTCAGGCCCAGGTCGGCGGCGCGGAAGGCGGCGGTGTAGCCGCCGGGGCCGGCGCCGAGGACGACTACCTGGGCGTGGAGTACTCCCTCCCCCACCGGGGGAGGGCTGGGGAGAGGGAACTCGGCTGGCGTGCCAGATGCGGTTTGAGGAGATGCGGGTGTTGTTCCCTCTCCCCCGGCCCCTTCCCCGGTGGGGGAGGGGAGTGATGGAGCAGCCTCGGTGCGCATTAACAGAATCGGCGTCCCCTCCGACACCTTGTCCCCCACCTTGATCAGCAG
>CAZEOR010000289.1:0-4321 GCA_964513695.1 uncultured Thiobacillus sp. | reverse complement strand
TACGGCCATGCGCACGATGAAAGGCAAGCAAGGCGCCGATATCGACATCCGCAACGCCATCGCCGTAGCTGAGCATGAAGGTTCCGCCCGACTCCAGCAAAGGCCGCAAACGCGCCAGGCGCCCGCCGGTCAGGGTCGCAGCGCCGGTATCCATGAGGGTGACGTTCCAGTCCTCGGCGTTCGGATTGCGAAAATCCACCGCGCCACTGCCCAGGTGGACCGTGAAATCGCTCATGCGGGCGTGGTAATTGAGGAAGTAATCCTTGATCACCTCCCCCTTGTAGCCGAGGGCCAGGACGAAATCTCGCAACCCATGGCGCGCGTAGATTTTCATGATGTGCCAGAGAATCGGGCGACCGCCGATCTCCACCATCGGTTTCGGCCGTAACTGGGTCTCCTCACTCAGGCGCGTCCCCAGCCCACCACACAGAATCACCACCTTCATCACGTAACCCCTCGTTTATCTCAAACCGCCAGTGCCGCCGCGAGCACAGCGCAAATGCGGTCGACATCGGCAAGCGTCAATTCAGGGTGGAGCGGCAGCGTCAACAATGCTTCGTAGAGCGACTCGGTTACCGGCAGACTCACCCTGCCGCCGCCATACAGACTGAGCAGATGGTTGGGCTGGTAATGAATGCCAGTCGCGATGCCCTGGCCTTCCAGATATTCGCGCACACTGTCGCGCCGGCCACCTTCAACAAGAACAGGCTGAATATGCGGCACCACGGCACCCAGATCAGAATCGAGCAGGCGGATGCCCGCCATGCCCTGCAAACGCTGCCGGTAGCCCCTGGCCAGAGCCACCCGCGCCGGCGCGAATTCGCTCTCCAGGCGTTCCAATTGCACACGCCCGATGGCAGCGAACAGGTTGCTCATGTGGTAGCGATAGCCCTGGTGCTTGACGTCGAATTCCCAGCTACGTCCACCCGCATAGCGGCGAGCAGTATCGCGTTCGACACCCAGCAGGCGCGCATCGCGAATACGCTCCGCGACAGCCGCGTCCCGGGTCACCACCGCGCCGCCCTCACCGCTGGTGATGTTCTTGATGCCGTCGAAGCTGAAACAGACCACATCACCGAACGAACCGATACAGCGACCTTGATGGGTACAACCGAAGGCATGGGCGGCATCCTCGATCACGCGCAGGCGAAAACGCTCGGCAAAGCGGTAAATCGCCTCCAGATTGCCCGGATTGCTGGCGTAGTGGACCGGCATGACCGCCCGCGTGTGCTCGGTTACACGACGCGCGGCATCCTCCAGATCGAGTGTCAGGGTCGCCGGATCCACCTCGCAGGCCACCGGAACCGCCCGCGCGGCGGAAATAGCCTGAAAGGAAGCGAGATAGGTCAGCGATTGCACCAAAACCTCATCGCCGGGCCGGGTCACCGCCTCCACAGCAAGGTGCAACCCAGCCGTACCGGAACTGACGCATACCACCGCCTCGGTCGGCACCCCCAGGTAAACCGCAATTTCCTGCTCGAATAATTGAACCTCGCGCCCCATGCCTAGATAGCCGTCCTGCAGGATGACGCGGGAAACGGCGTCGGCTTCAGCCAGACCGACAACGGATTTGGATAAACGCAGGGAAAGGGCAGGATTGTTCATGTGCTCAGCATCAACGTCCGGAAATCCAGTATGTGTTCTTGCTATCGGCATCAATAAAACCGTCGAGGGTATCTTCATATCCCGCACGCCGCATGACATCTTGATATTCGGCTCGATTGCGCCCCCATCCCCAGAACTGCCCGCGCGTGCGCAACCCCAGCCTGTCCAGCAGATCAGCCAGGAAATCCTTGAGACCCTGAGCAACAGAAATCGCCGGGTTGGATACATCAACGAAGCTCGCAGAGATAACTAGACAGCGACCGCCCAACCGAAGGCTGGCACGCAACCCGGCAAGTATTGAAATCAGAGAAGTATCATCCAGGGCATAGTCGACTGCAGAGAGGTAGATCAGGTCGAATCCATCGCCGACCACCTCTCTTGCCGGCAGTCCAGTTCTATGGATGCGCTCCTCTGGCAACTCCTGTTGCAACCACTTGAGGGAAGCCGCCGCCATCTCCTCGACCTCCAATGCCAGCTGACCGTCGGTCTCGGCCAGAAGACAATGCTCCACATAGCCCAACCCGCATCCGATTGAAAGCACTCGTCCAGTCGGTGGCATCGTGTTTCGGATGAAACGTGCAATGGCCGCCTTGTTCTCACGCCAAGCGGGGTCGAGATCGTTCCAGCCCCGATAATGGGAAAAAAACGCAGTGTAAAAAGCGTCATAGAATGCCGGACCAGCAAGTTCGCGTGAGGAGATTCGGGAAAAATCGGCGAAACGGATACCCTGCCAGGACGTTTGATACATCCGCCTCATCATCAGTCCCGCCTTGATTTGGAACCCACCGCGGGTCCAAGCAAGTCGCGCCAACCAGTCAAGTGTGGCGACAAATTGAACATTCTGCTTCCAGTATCCAGACGGCAAGGCGCTTCCAGTTGTGCTGCAAGTAGTGCCGGCGTAACTGCATAGTGCAGTCCCTTGCTGCCAACCAGAGGATTTAGATTCATGGCATCCCCGGCGCCCGCGATGATAACCGGCATTCCCATATAGACAGCCTCCAGCGTAGCTGAAGTCGAGTTCGCCCCGTACACCACATCGGCCCTGTCGATCAGATCACTGACTGGCAATTGCTCCACAGTGAATTGGAAGGAGGGTGCCAATCTGGCCATGATTTCATTGACCGGGCAGTAGGGATGGGGCTTGATCCGGATGTACGCGTATCGAGCAAGCCCGCCCATGGCTGCGACGGAAGCAAGCAGACCAAGTTGTTCCTCCGTTTCCGCTGGCAGATAACCGGTCACGACAAGAAGCGTGCGGTCGAATTCCGGAAGTTGCCGCATTGGCTTGGGACTTTCCCCCAAGTGCATAAAGCGCACTGCTTCGCATGCTAGCAAGCGGCCTGACGGCCATCCACCTTCGGTCAAGGTGGTCTGAGTGTATTCCCCTGGAACCACAATGCAGTCTGGAACCAGTTTTCCATCCTGTCCATTGCCAGCTTCGGCTGCCGACCCAGCAAAGGAACGAAAATTCATGTACGCAGCCACACTCGGCGCGTGCAATACCCCTATCACTCGCCCCTGGCCACGGGCTTTCCATGCGGCCAGCAATGCCTGCTCCCAGCCCATGTTCTCCCAAAGGTAGAGGAGCGTGCGGGTCGTGTCGGGCAGGTTACTGATCGTCTCGTGAAATAGGGCCTCTTGGAGACACATGCCCATGGCGACCTTGCCGAACATCGAGGACTTCAAATCTTCGACCAGGAACTCATAGAAAACCAGTCTGGACCCGTCGAAACAAAATGCCTCACTGATGTGCTGCAACATCAGCGCGCGGCGATACAGCCACAGATAGTTCCTGATTGCCCGCGCGAGAACCTTGAACGTTACAAAATCTTCGATTACCAGATAACGCTCTCGCTTTTCTTCCTGTGCCAAGTTGCAGCGGGCGCGCAAAGCAACGCTTTCTTGGTAAGTAAACTGAGACGATCTGCTATACATCCATACCCAGTTGACCCGCAGCCCGAGTTCCCTGATGAGTTCATGCAGGGGGCCCCAATAGTGGGAATGAAACACACCTTGTTCGGCCGCTTTTAGATCGATGCCTGGAAAATAGCTGACTATCGCGAGATCGGCATCGGCCAGTGGCTTTACCCGTTCAGCTCCGAGCGGGAAAACATGGCGTACTCGACTGGTCAAGAAATAACCAAAGTACAAAATCCCTCGCACCAGTTGTGGCAGACACGCAAAGATTGCTTGCAGATTGAGTCGGGGTCGCGATTGCCCAAGCCACTGCATGCTATAGCCATGCCTCATGGACGACATCCAGCGTCGCAGAATCCTGTCCAATTTCTTGTCCGAACCGATATAACAAAGGCAGGAATACCCACCTTGGGTATACAGACGCTCCAACACCCTGAGTTTGAGAACCGAATAAATCTGCGGGCTGCGCATGGGCGATCTTTCCGAGATCAGCGTTGTCCACCACCAGGATGTCCCATTCAACCCGGACCCACAAAGGTGGCTTGCCAGCGTGTGCTCCCCCACTCGGACATCGGCCAATCCCGCACTCCAGTCCAAGAAGTCCGCACGCAATTCGCGAAACTCGTTCTCCACAAGCGAAGGCAGCGAAGCAGCGCCATCCGGCACATCCGAGCTCGACCAGTACACCACCGCATCGACGGCATCAGTTGCTTGCCCGCCATCCAGCAGAGTCAGTGTTCTCCCCATTTCTTGCCCAGGCTAGATCATCGGTAGGCAGGGAAAAAACGATCCCCCGGCA
>CAZEOR010000288.1:0-4326 GCA_964513695.1 uncultured Thiobacillus sp. | reverse complement strand
CCCCAAGGCCGACTGGCGCAGCTTGTCCTTGACATAGCGGGTATTGAAGCGACGGTCGGAAACCGTGGGCGTCATCGCATCCGAGATATGGCCGATACCGCCTAGTCGGGCCACTTCCAGGGCCAGTTCCACCGTGGAGATATCCACGCCCATGCCGCCGATCATGATGGGTACCAGCTCGTGCCGGCCTAAGCGGAGGCGGAAGTCATCCACGCATTTCATAGCGGTCCTGGGTGTCGAAATGTGCCTTGGTGAGACGGCAGGCCGGGAAGGCGGACAAATGGCTCAAGGCAAAGGGTCAGGGGAAAGTGGAAGCCCTGGGTTTCTGGGATTGAGGCCGGGATGATAAGCCTTTCACCGAAGGCCATCCAGCCGGATGACTATCTGAACCGGCCACCGTGAGTATGAAATAGCCTGACTGCGCGAATCAGGTTCCTGCCCAGCCAGGCTGCGGAGACGGCCAGGAGCAATCCGCCGGGGACGGCGAGCATGGGTTGGAATGGGGCGCCGAGCAGGCAGGCCAGCGCGGCCAGATGAATCAGGAACTGGCCGGTGGCGGCAGTGTCCGGCAGGTAGTCCTTCATGCTGGGCAGTCCTCTGGCCATGATCCCTTTCTGGGCCTGGAGGTGGAACCAGGCCAGGAAGGGCACGATTTTGTAGAGCATGCCGTTGGCCACCGAAACCGCGAAACCCAGCAGGAAGAGCAAACCGGCCAGCAACGGCACCGGCTCGGGCAGGGGTAGCGGGAACAGAATGGCCGACAAGATCAGGCAGATCATGCCCAGGCGCCAGAAAGACAGGCCCACATCCGGAATCCTCCGTTTGCGTCGCCTTTGCAGATCCAGGGTCACGAGCGCAAAAGCGATGCCGACAAGGGATAGGCCGATTTCTCCAAGTGTTCGCCAGGGCGCCGGAAAAAGAATGGCTGCGGCCAAGCTGGCACTGGCGGCGATCAGCAGTGAGCGGGTCACACGTTGCGGATAGGGTGGCGTCAATTGCAGCATGGGCACCACCTGCCAAGCGGTGCCCATGACCAAAATGCCGATCCATCCCGCCAAGCCGGCGAGGACATGGCGTGCCAGCCAGTCGAGCGGGTCCGTCGGCATCCATAGCCCGGCCAGCCAGCCCGTCAGATGCAGCCCCAGAGCAAGGGCGGTGATCAATGCCGACAACGCCACGCCCATGGCGCGTAGGGTGTCCAGGGCACGACCCCGGGCCAAGCTGGTTGCCGCAGCTGCGGCGAACACCGCAAGGCTCAGGCTCAACAAGACGCCGGCGGATTCCAACGGCCATGGCTTGCCGCTGGCCAGACCCCAGGCCAGGAGTGGTGTGCCCAGGAGCAGACAGAGATGGCTCAGGGTTGAAACAGGTAACGTGGTGGGCACTTGTGTACCCGCCACCACCGGCAACATCTGGGTCATGGCGCCCAGCATGACCATGCCGAGGAAACCCAGAGTGACGAGATGGGTCAAGGCCAGCGCAGCCGGGGACAGGTGGTCGCCGACCCAAGCGGGCAGCCAAGCCGCCAGCAGGCCGGTTGCGGCAAGAAACCAGGGTGCCGTGAGAAAAAAACGCAAGGGGACGGAGAAAGGGGGAGCCTGGTCGAGGCTGAGTCCTGGGCCGATCATGAACGGTCAGCAGCTGTCCGAGCGCGGCTCGATGAGAATTTCGAAACAGCCGTCCTCGATCATATGAGTGCGGTGGGAGTAGCCCATGTTCTGCAAGATACCGTATAGGGGATAGGGTTCCCGATGCAGCAGGAAACGCACGTGCTGGCCCGGCCCCAGGGCATCCAGTGCTGCAAGCGCCTTTTCCATGGGGTCGGGTGGCAATAGCCAGCGCGCATCCACCAGCACTACCTGCTTCATGGGATGCTTCCCGCCGGGTCCATGCGCGCTCAGACCATCAAGGCTTCCATGCGCCTGACCAGATCCGCCTGGTCATCCGCAAGGGCCTGATCGGACATGGGGTAGAGGATGTTTTCTTCCTTCATGTTGTGCTGGCGCATGAGCATGAGCAGGGTTTCCGACAGGCCAAGATAAGCCTTTCCGTCCGCCTGGTTGAGGGCCGCGTTCATTTCCGCCATCAACCCATTCATTTGCTGGTGCTCGGCTCGCATGATGAACGTGGGGCCGCCGCTCATGCCGGTGCGGGCCTCGAAAGCGGGGAACATCACGTCTTCCTCGCGCGCGAAATGGCACCGCATGGCTGCGATGAAACTGTCGAAATGGCTGCGTGCGCGGGCCCAATCCTTGACCGCTACGGCATTTTCCGCAGCTGCGAACAAGTCGTCGCAGCTATTGTGGTCGTCACTCAGAAAAGTGCTGATGCTGGTCATGGGGCTTCCCGGATTTGATGGATTGGATGCATGGTCCATTCCTGCCGGGTTTCCCTCCTTGACGTTGGGCAAGGAAGTTTTCCTGATGATATTGCGGGTACTTGGGGGTATTTATCCTGGGCAAGGCAAGAATCCGGGTAAATATGCATTTTTGACGGAAATACCGCTTGACTTGTGCAAACCGCGCGGAACAAGATGCGGCGCGCGTTTATCCGGTCAGTGTGTTTTCGTCAGCTGTTATCGCTTTCTAAGTCGGTTTTTCAGTTGCCCGTTATTTCCCTGTTCTGAGATTCTCGTGACCATCGGGCTTTGCCCGTATTTATCTTTACTTTTTGGAATATTCAAACATGGCAACTGGTACCGTTAAGTGGTTCAACGAAACCAAAGGTTTCGGCTTCATTTCCCCTGACGAAGGCGGCGAGGATCTGTTCGCTCACTTCTCCGCGATTCAATCTTCCGGCTTCAAGACGCTGAAGGAAAACCAAAAGGTGTCCTTCGACGTCACCCAAGGTCCCAAGGGCAAGCAAGCCTCCAACATTCGTCCCATGGACTGATGTTTTAAGCTTTGCCCTTTGAAAAGCCCGGTTCGCCGGGCTTTTTTGTTTCAGCCTGCCGAAATACGCTCTAATCCGCCCATGGCAAAAGCGACCACCCTCTACGTCTGCGCCCAGTGCGGCGGCCAGACCAGCAAATGGCAGGGCCAGTGCCCCCACTGTCTGGCCTGGAACACACTCTCCGAATCGGTCCAGGAGGCCAAGCCCCGCCGCTTCCAGGCCCTGGCCGCCAGCGGCCAGGTGGTGCGCCTGTCCGCCGTGCAGGCGGTGGAAACGCCGCGCCTGCCCACCGGCCTGTCCGAATTCGACCGGGTGCTGGGCGGCGGCCTGGTGGGCGGCGGCGTGGTGCTGCTGGGGGGCGATCCGGGTATTGGCAAGTCCACCCTGCTGCTCCAGGCCCTGGCGGAGATCAGCACCCGCGCCAGGACGCTCTACGTGAGCGGCGAGGAATCCGCCGCCCAGATCGCCATGCGCGGCAACCGGCTGGGTTTGAACGCCGACATCCCGCTGCTCACCGAGATTCGCCTGGAAGCCATCCTCGGCACCCTGGACGCGGAACAGCCCCAGGTGGCGGTGATCGACTCCATCCAGACCGTCTATACCGAACAGCTCCAGTCCGCCCCCGGCAGCGTCGCCCAGGTGCGCGAATGCGCCCAGGAACTCACGCGTTATGCGAAGAAGGCCGGTATCACCATTCTGCTGGTGGGCCACGTCACCAAGGAAGGCACCCTGGCCGGGCCGCGAGTGCTGGAGCACATCGTCGATACCGTGCTGTATTTCGAGGGCGACACCGGTTCCAGCTTCCGCCTCATCCGCGCCTTCAAGAACCGCTACGGCGCGGTTAACGAGCTGGGCGTGTTCGCCATGACTGACAAGGGCCTCAAAGGCGTGGCCAACCCCTCCGCCCTGTTCCTGCAACGGGACGAGCGGGAAGCGCCCGGTTCGTGCGTGGTTGTGGCTCAGGAGGGCACCCGGCCCTTGCTGGTGGAAATCCAGGCCCTGGTGGATGCCGCCCACGCCCCCAACCCGCGCCGCCTCACCGTGGGCCTGGATGGCAACCGCCTGGCCATGCTGCTGGCCGTGCTGCACCGCCACGGCGGCGTGCCCTGCTATGACCAGGACGTCTTCGTCAACGCCGTGGGCGGCGTGAAGATCACCGAACCCGCCGTGGACCTGGCCGTGGCCATGGCCGTGGTCTCGTCGCTGCGCAACCAGCCCATCCCCCACAAGCTGGCGGTGTTCGGCGAAGTGGGCCTGGCCGGGGAAATCCGCCCGGTGCAGCGGGGCCAGGAACGCCTGAAGGAAGCGGCCAAGCTGGGCTTCACCCAGGCCCTGTGCCCCAAGGGCAACCTGCCCAAGGGCAGGATCAGCGGCATGGAGGTGAAGGGGGTGGGGAGCCTGGCGGAGGCGTTGGAGTATTTCAGGGGGTTGTAG
>CAZEOR010000287.1:0-4334 GCA_964513695.1 uncultured Thiobacillus sp. | reverse complement strand
CTCACCTCGGCTTATGAAATATCTCCCCCATATGCATGGGGTACTCCCCCTTCTTCCGGTCCGCGTAGTAATGCATCAGGGTCCGCTGGATGGTGCGGAAGGCCAGGTCGTCCCAGGGAATCTCCTGCTCGCCGAAGAGCGCGGCTTCCAGGCTTTCCTCACCGGGGGCGAAGTCCATGTGCAGCAGCTTGGCGCGGAACACCAGGTAGACCTGGTTGATGTCGGGCAGGCTGATCATGCTGTAGAGGCCGAGGATATCCACCCGGGCGCCGGCTTCCTCCAGGGTTTCCCGGGCGGCGCCCTCGGCGGTGGTCTCGCCGTTTTCCATGAAGCCGGCGGGCAGGGTCCAGAGGCCGTACTTGGGTTCGATGGCGCGGCGGCAGAGCAGGATCTTGTCCTCCCATTCGGGGATGCAGCCCACCACCATCTTGGGGTTGTGGTAGTGGATGGCGCCGCAGGCCGGGCAGACGTGGCGCGGGCGGTTGTCGCCGGGGGGGACTTCGACGCGCACGGGGGTGCCGCAGTGGGAACAGAAATTCATGTTTGACGCCCGAGGAGGTTTGCGCGAAGTTTGCAACAACAACGTGACGAGGCAAAGCACATGGCACAGGACAAATGGTTGGTGGAACTTGTACATGAACTTCGCCATGCTCGTACCCGCGCCGAGGTGGTGGCAGTCATGGATCGACTGGAAGACCAATACGATGCCTTTTCCGGGCCAGGCCAGGAGATGATGGATGAATTGCTGGAAGAGGCGCGTCGACGCATGCATGGTTTGAGTTGATGCCCCGTTCACTTAGGGCCCTGTTTCGGGCCTGTTGGCCAGGAGCCTGTGTTCTTGTACCCCCGTTATTTCGCCTTGCGACGCGTCAATCCCTACCGGGGCGTGGTTCAGCATATCGATGCGGGCGAGGCATTTGCTTCCAGCCACGACGGTTTGACCTGGCATCTGCGTGCCGATGACGGTTATGGATGGGTTCGTCCGGTGGGAGTGTGGGAAGAGGGCGTGGGCCTCAAGGCAGGACAGCCCAGGGGATTGGAGGATATATTTTCAGCCCTGGAAACCCGACCCGCCTTACCGTTCCCCATCTTTGATACCCATGAACTCTGGTTGCTGGACCGGGAGAGTGGTCTGCCTCTGGCGCTCCTGGCGACGGACCAGGGTGTGGCTCAGGGAAGCGGGAATACCGAAGTGGAGTGGTTTCCCTTCGTATTGTCCTATACCGGCTTCCACTCACCCACCCTGGCCGAGCGGGATGCAGTTGCCCGTAATGCCGGCGATGCCCACCGGGATTTTTTGGCACGCATTGTCAATCAGGCTGCTCGGCCCCACCCCATGACCCAGTGGTTCAAACGGGGCCAGGATGGCATGGGCAAGGGCGAACCGGGTCGGCGACTACCCTACGAATGGCGTGATCGAGAGGTTGCCGCCGACGATTTTCCCGAGTTGTTGGTACAAGAACATTGGAATAGCCGACTGGAGCAGTCGGTTATTAGCGATTATCATCGCTGGATGGCACCCGTACTGTTGTTGTGGCCCCGCCTGGGTCAGGAAACCCGGCGTAGACTGGAAATCCAGGCCTGCGAAAACCCGCGCTGGCTGGCCAAGGTGCATCGCCTTTTACCCACTCGGGTTTATCCGGAGCGAATCCAGGCAGCCCTGGTGGCGGCTCGGATGGAAGAGGCCCAGGGCGGCGCGGGTGCAGGATCCGATGGCTTTTTGTAACCGAATAGCGAATAGATGACATGCGTCCCTCCCATATCGAAACCATTCTCGACCGTGAGTTCCTGAGTTGCACGGCGGGCCAGCACACGCCGGTCATGCTGTGGGGGCCGCCGGGGGTGGGCAAGTCCCAGATCATCGCCGGCATCGCCCGGCGTCACGGCGCACCCCTCATCGATCTGCGCCTCTCCCAGATGGAACCCACCGATCTGCGTGGCATTCCCTTCCGCAAGGGCGAGAACGTGGAGTGGTCGGTGCCTTCCATGCTGCCCGATGCCACCCGCCACGGCCGGGCCGGAATTTTGTTCCTGGACGAGATCAACGCGGCGCCGCCCACGGTGTCCGCCGCCGCCTACCAGCTCATCCTGGACCGGCGCCTGGGCGAATATGCCATTCCTGATGGCTGGGCCATCTTCGCGGCCGGCAACCGCCAGGGTGACCGAGGTGTCACCTATGCCATGCCTGCACCTTTGGCCAACCGGTTCACCCACTACGACGTGGAAGCCAACCTGGACGACTGGGTGAGCTGGGCGTTGAGCTCGGGTATTGACGAACGTATTCTTGGATTTCTGCGTTTCCGCCCGGACCTGCTGTTCAATTACGACGCGGCCCATAACCCGGTGGCCTTCCCCAGTCCCCGCTCCTGGGAATACGCCCATCGCGCTTTGCAAAAGTTCGGCGATCGTCCCGACCTGCTGTCCGATGCCCTGCAAGCCTGCGTCGGCCAAGCCTGCGGCGTGGAACTGAAGGCCTTCATCGACAACCTGGAAAATCTGCCGGACATCGATGGCATCCTGGACGGCAGCGTAATGGACGTACCCAAGGGCATTGATCTGCAATATGGTGTGGCTGCTGCCCTGGTGCGGCGTGCCAAGGAATCCGCCGGGGATGTCGGGAAATTGGCCAATATCCTGAGATATGCCCGCCGCTATCCCCAGCGGGAGATGGGTGTCATGCTGGTCACCGACCTGCACCGGGCAGTGGGCAAACCCCTGTTCGCCGTGCCCGAATTCGTGGATTGGGCCAACAGCGTGGCGGAACTGATGCTCTACGACTTCAAGCCGACGGCCTGAGGGAAGGCTGTCCCATGCAAGACCTGAAGGCGCTGGAAACCAAGCTGGCCGCCGCGCGCACCCGGCTTATCCTGGAAAAGCCCTTCCTCGGCTCCCTGGTCATGCATCTGCCTCTGAAGCCGGCGGATGCCAAGTGGTGCAAGACCACCGCCACCGACGCGCGCAACTTCTACTTCAACCCGGATTACATCGCCCGCCTAACCCTGGAGCAGACCCAGTTTGTGTTGGCCCACGAGGCCATGCACTGCGCCCTGTCCCACTTCGCGCGCCGGAATCACCGCCAGAAGCACCGCTGGGATGTGGCCTGCGATTATGCCGTGAACATGATCCTGGACGAGGAGCGCATGAGCGGCCCGGACAACGCCCTCATGAACGCAACCTACCGGGGCCTGACGGCGGAGGAAATCTACCCCCTGCTGCACGAGGATCCGCCCGAGGAAACCCAGGATACCCACCTGTTCGACAACGCCACCAGCGAAGGCGGCGAGGGAGAGCCACAGGAACAACAGGATGCCGGGCAGGGGGAAAACAACGAAACCGAAGGTGACCGGAGCGAGGCTGGCGACAAGCCAGAGGAAGGCCGGGAAAGCCAAAGCGAACCCAAACAGTCCAGCGAGAGCGGCAGTCCCCCACCGCCACCGTCCGATCCGGATAAACTGGACGAGCAGTGGAGGAGCCGGCTGGCCGCCGCCGCCCAGGCCGCCCGTCAGGCCGGCAAGCTATCCCAGTCCCTCATGCGCTTTGTCGATAACCTGCTGGCGCCCCAGTTGCCCTGGCGCGCTTTGTTGGCGCGCTACATGATGAACGCGGCCCGCGACGACTATAGTTTTCAGCGTACCTCGCGCCGGGAAGGTGAGGCTCTGATGCCGCGCCTTTACAGCCAGGGCGTCAACGTGGTCGTGGCCCTGGACACCAGCGGTTCCATTACCCGTGAAGAACTTCAGGAATTCCTCACAGAGATTGATGCCCTCAAGGCCCAGGTGCGGGCGGATGTGACCCTGCATGCCTGTGACGACAAATTGGCCCCGTCCGGCCCCTGGAAATACGCCATGTGGGAAGCCATCACCCTGCCTGAACAGGTTTCCGGCGGCGGTGGCACGGATTTTCGGCCGGTGTTCGATTGGTTGCATCGAGAGCAACTTAACCCGGATATTCTTGTCTACTTTACTGATGCCGAGGGCGCGTTTCCGAATCTGGAACCTTCCTTCCCGGTGGTCTGGTTGGTCAAGGGCAAAGCGCCGATTCCCTTCGGTGTTCGTGTCCAACTCAATTAAAACGTGATTTGGCTCATGACAAACCCTCGGATTTCGTGGCAATGTTCGAATGTTCGTTTGTACGACACGGACTAGGCTGAAAATATCAGGCTCACATGTGCACCCTGGGAGCCTTATTGGCGTTTTTATAAGCGCTCGTTGAATGTCATCGTGACCGGTTGAAAGACCGGAACGGGCATAACCTGGAACCAACGTTAATGGAGATCTGCATGAACAATCTGCGCAGGAACGTACTGAAGGGAGCTGGCGCTGCCAGCGCGGTCA
>CAZEOR010000286.1:0-4342 GCA_964513695.1 uncultured Thiobacillus sp. | reverse complement strand
CCTGATTTACATACTCTGATATTCAATCTGGAGGATGTGTGATGCTGACCCATCTGCATGCGGAGAATTTCAAAGTCTGGAAGACCCTGGACGTAAAACTCGGGCGGGTCACAGGCTTGTTCGGTACCAACAGTTCCGGAAAGAGCAGCTTGCTGCAATTCCTGTTGATGCTGAAACAGACCAAGAATGCCACTGACCGGGGCGTGGTGCTGGACTTCGGCGGACCGGAACAGCTCGTGAACCTGGGGGGCTTCAAGGATGTGGTGCATGCCCATGACGATAAAGCCAGCATCGTATGGGAGCTGGATTGGTCGTTGCGAAAAGCTACTAGCATCTCGGATACGACGAAAAAACGTACGGATGTGCTGGCAGAGGACTCAAGCCTATCGATCTCTTCCGTTGTACATACTCAAACCAAGGGTAGCTTGCTGGTATCGGACTATCTGGCATATGGCTTCGGCGGATATTCCTTCTACACCCAGCCAAAAAAATCCGGCAGCACAGAATTTGATTTGATTGCTGAAATCCCGGAAGGAGCCGAGGAGTTTCGCTTCGTGAGAAACAAGCAACGAGCTTGGGCTTTGCCTGGCCCGATCAAAACCCATCTATTCCCGGATCAAGCAAAGACTTATTTCCAGAATGCCGAGTTTCTGGGAGTGCTTGAGTCGGAATACGAAGCGATGATGGATTCCATCTACTACCTCGGACCTTTGCGTGATTATCCCAAGCGCGAATATGCGTGGACCGGGACAAGCCCCTTCGATGTAGGACAGAAGGGGCAGCAAACTATCGCCGCGATTCTCGCAGCGACTGCGCGAGGCGATACGAGGAACCATGGCGGGCGCACACACTACAAGCCTTTCCAGAGAATGATCGCCTTCTGGCTAAAGGAACTAGGGCTGATCCATGAATTCGAGATTGAGGAGATCGCCCCCGGCGCGAATCTGTATCAGGCAAAGGTCAGGCGCGACAGTAAAAGTGCCCAGGCATTACTCACCGATGTGGGGTTCGGTGTTTCGCAAGTGCTGCCGGCATTGGTGTTGCTTTATTACGTCCCAGAGGGCAGCACGGTCATCATGGAACAGCCGGAAATCCATTTGCACCCCTCGGTGCAAAGTGGTTTGGCCGACGTGATACTGACCGTGGCGCAGGCTAGGGACTTACAAGTAATCGTCGAGAGTCACAGCGAGCATTTGTTGCGGAGATTCCAGCGGCGGGTGGCGGATAGGACTTTCCCCTCGGAAGACCTCAAGCTGTATTTTTGCGACAGCAAAGGCGGAGAAGCCAAGCTGCTCGATCTCGATATCGATCTGTACGGTGAAATCCGTAACTGGCCCCCCGGCTTCTTTGGCGATGAAATGACGGAGATCGCTGAAACCCGCAAGGCCATCCTGAAAAACAAAATGAAGCAGAGCAAGGCATGAAAGTCGTCGTGGAAACCAATGTGAGCATCGCGGCGAATGGGCGCGATACCCATGCCAGCTTAAGTTGCCAGTTCACGTGTGTGGATTACTTGGAAAAACTAGTTGCGGAGCACTCCCGTGATCAGATATTGCTCGACGAGCAAGGCTTGATACTGGACGAGTACAAAAGGTACCTGAACTTCAAAGGGCAGCCGGGCACCGGAGACATGTTTTTCAAATTTCTCCATGACAATATGTATCTGGGCGGTCGGGTGACGCTGGTGACCGTTACTCCCTCGGATGACGAAACAAAAGGATTCGTGGAACTTCCCGCCAATCCGGTGGACAACAGCGACAGAAAATTCCTGGCGGTTGCACTTGTTGGCAAAGGCAGGGTAGTCAATGCTTTGGATACGGACTGGCATGAACAGGCGGAATTCATCGCTGTTCTGGGCGTAAAAGTGAAACAGCTTTGCCCCGAGGAATACTCGGGGTAGCTCGACCACTAGCCTGTCAGAATTTTTGTGTGCAGAGACAATAGAGGGACAGACGACGGTTTCCGTGGCTCACCCTCTCCAACTCAGTAGTGATACCGGCATTGCACAACAATCAAGCTCTCGCCATCCACCCGATAAACCAGCCGATGCTCTTCATTGATGCGCCGCGACCAGTAGCCGGCTAGCTGGTGTTTCAGCGGCTCCGGCTTGCCGATGCCGGCGAAGGGGTCGCGGCCTATGACCTCGATGAGCTGGTTGATACGCTTCACCATCGCGCGATCTTCCGCCAGCCAGGCCGTGTATTCCTCCCAGGCGTTGGGCGTGAAGCAGACGCGCTGCCGGCTCATTCGGGGTCGACAAGCACACGCGGCGTGGCTCGGCCTTTGCGATCCTGCTCGACGGATTCCAGCAGCCGCCGGGCGTTGGCGGGGCTGCGCAACAAATAGTCCGTTTCCTGCCAGGCTTCGAAATCTTCAAGGGACATCAGCACAGCGGGCTGGCCGTTTTGCCGGGTGATGATGATGGGGGCGTGGTCGTCGTTGACCTTGTCCATGGTGCGCGCCAGGTTGTTGCGCGCTTCGGTGTAGGTGATGGCTTCCATGCTTTTTCCTGTACAGAAATAAGGACATGTTGAGTATGCGCTTGGCGGTCGGCTTGAACAAGGCAGGTTGTTCGCCGCTTCTGGATCAGGCTCTGTGTGCAAGTCCATCCGCCGATCTTTGCAAGCCATCCGGGGCTGTTGTTCGGGACAGGCCACGATTTTTCATGGAGGCATAAAGAATCAAAGCGTTCCCCTGATCACGTTGGGGTGGAATTTCCCTCCTGCTGGCCCTAAGTTCCTTCCCGTCAGCCAAGCACTCGCTGGCTCCTGAAACGTGGAACAACAGATGCCCAACTCCGCCATCCCCTTCGACAACACTTACGCCCGCGATCTGCCGGGTTTCTACGAGCCTTGCCAACCCGAGTCCGTGCGGGCGCCGGTGCTGTTGTTTTTCAACCGGGGCCTGGCAGACAAATTGCGGCTGGGCCTGACCGACCGGGACGACACCGCGCTGGCCGCCGTATTCTCCGGCAACGCCCTGCCCGAGGGCGCCCAGCCCATCGCCCAGGCCTATTCGGGGCATCAGTTCGGACACTTCAACCCCCAACTGGGAGACGGCCGGGCGCTGCTGATCGGCGAGGTCATCGACCGGCTCGGCCGGCGCCGGGACATCGCCTTCAAGGGCTCGGGGCGCACGCCCTTCTCCCGCCGCGGCGACGGCAAGGCAGCGGTGGGGCCCATGCTGCGGGAAGTGCTGATCGGCGAGGCCATGCATGCCCTGGGCATTCCCACCACCCGGGCGCTGGCGGTGGTCTCCACCGGCGAGCCGGTCTACCGGGAGCGCACGCTGCCCGGCGCCATCCTCACCCGCGTGGCCGCGAGCCATATCCGCGTGGGCACCTTCCAGTATTTCTCGGCCCACGGCTCCCTGGACCAGGTGCGGCAACTGGCCGATTACGCCATCGCCCGCCACTACCCGGAATTGCTCGGCGCGGAGAACCGTTACCTGGGCTTCCTGGCCGCCGTGGCTGAGCGCCAGGCGGCGCTCATTGCCCAGTGGCTGCACGTAGGCTTCATCCACGGGGTGATGAATACGGACAACATGGGCATTCCCGCCGAGAGCATCGACTTCGGCCCCTGCGCCTTCATGGAGGCCTACGACCCCGGCGCGGTGTTCAGCTCCATCGACGAGATGGGGCGCTACGCCTATGGCGAGCAGCCGCGCATCGCCCGCTGGAACCTGGCCCGCCTGGCGGAGACCCTGCTGCCCCTCTTCGCCGACGACGAGGGCCACGCCATCGCCCTGGCCACGGAGGTGATCGAGTCGCTGCGGGAACGCCAGCAGCATTATTGGCTGGCCGGCCTGCGCGCCAAGCTGGGGCTGGCCGGCCAGGTGGCCAACGGCGACGCCGTGGACACCGCCCTGGGCGAAAGCTGGCTGGACCTGCTGCACGCCCAGCAGGTGGACTTCACCCTGGCCTGGCGCCGGCTGGCGGACGCGGTGGAAGGCAACGAGGCGCCATTGCGGGCCTTGTTCGCCGGACAGCCGGGCTTGGACAGGTGGCTGGATCGCTGGCGGGAACGTTGCGCCGCGGAGGATGCGGGTGATGGCAACGGGGCGGTCCGCGCCGAGGCCATGCGCCGGGTCAATCCCTGGCTGATCCCGCGCAACCATCGGGTGGAGGAGGCCCTGGCCTCCGCCTCGGACGAAGGCGATCTGGCGCCCTTCGAGCAACTGCTCAATGCCTTGCAACGGCCCTTCGACGAAGACCCGGCCCTGTCCCGCTACGCCGAACCGGCAAGCGGCGACTTCATGGCGGAATTCCGTACTTTTTGCGGCACCTGAGTGCCGGGCGCGCGCCTTGCGCTTTAGCCTACCCTGACTACCCCGCACACGAGGC
>CAZEOR010000285.1:0-4400 GCA_964513695.1 uncultured Thiobacillus sp. | reverse complement strand
GCAAGGATGGACGCCGCTTCCCGGTGCTGCTGGACATCACCGTGCTGCGCGACGCCCAGGGCCGGCCACTGAACCGCATCGCCTACGCCCTGGATCTGAGCGAGCACAAACAGTCCGAGCGGGAGTTGCGGGCAGCCCAGGCCGCCATCCTGGAACAACAGCGGCAGGCGCGGATTGCCGCGCTCAACCAGATGCAGGACGCCAACGCGGCCCGCGCCCGGGCCGAGGAAGCCCTGGCAGCCCTGCATGAAACCCAGGAAAGGCTCGGTTTCTTCATCCGCCACGCGCCGGCCGCCCTCGCCATGTTCGACCGGGACATGCGCTACCTCGCCGCCAGCCGGCGCTGGCTGGACGACTACCAGTTGGGAGAGCGGGACATCATCGGCCAGTCCCACTACGATATTTTTCCCGAGATTCCGGAACACTGGAAGGCGATTCACCGCCGGGCCCTGGCGGGCGAAATCGTACGGGCGGATGAAGACCACTTCGAAAGACTGGATGGCACCGCGCAGTGGCTGCGCTGGGAGGTCCGCCCCTGGCACGACCGCGATGGCGCGGTGGGTGGCATCCTGGTCTTTTCCGAGGACATCAGCGCCCGCAAACAGGCCGAGCAGGCCCTCCAGGAGGCCCAGGCCGCCAACCTGGAAGAGCAGCGCCAGGCGCGGCTCGCCGCCCTCAATCTGATGGAGGATGCGGTGAACGCCAGTCTCGGCGCGGAGGCGGCCAACGCGGCCCTGCGCGCCAGCGAGAACCGCTTGCGTCTGGCCCAGGACGCCGCCATGGCCGGCACCTGGGAATGGAACCTGGACACCCGGCGCAACTACTGGTCCGAGCAAACCTTCCACCTCTATGGCCTGGAACCCGGCGCTGGCGAAGCCTCCTACGACACCTGGCTGGCGGCAATCCTGCCCGAGGACCGGGAAGCGGTGGTGGAGTCCGTCAACGAAGCCGCGAAGCGGGGCACCGAGCTGAACGCGGAATGGCGGGTCAACCTGGCCAATGGCGCGGAACGCTGGCTGATGTCGCGCGGCCAACCCCAGTTCGATGCCGACGGCCGTCTGACACGCTATCTCGGCATCGTCATGGACATCACCGAGCGCAAGCTGGCCGAGCGGGCGCTGCGGGAAAGCGAACGGCGCTTCCACGATATCGTCAACGCCTCCGCCGACTGGGTCTGGGAAGTGGATGCCCAGGGCCGCTACACCTATGTCTCGGACAGCGTGCGCAACCTGCTTGGCTATGCGCCGGAGGAACTGCTGGGCAAAACCCCCTTCGACATCATGCCCCCCGAGGACGCGGCGCGTGTGGGCGCCGCGTTCGCCGCCATCGCGGCCCGGCGCGCACCCTTCCGCGATCTGGACAACATCTGCCTGGGCAAGGATGGCGCCCACCACCACGTCCAGACCAACGGCATGCCGATCCTGGACGCCCAGGGCAATCTGCTGGGCTACCGGGGCCTGGACAAGGACGTCTCGGACAAGGTGAAGGCAGTCGCCGACCTGCGCGATTCGGAAGCCCGCTACCGGCTCCTGGCCGAGAACGCCAGCGACTGGATCTTCTGGCACGACGTGGACGGCAACTACCAGTATGTCTCCCCGCCCTGTCTGGCCATCTCGGGCTACCGCCCGGAGGAGTTCCAGGCCGACCCCGGTTTGATGGAGCGCATCATCCACCCCGACGACCAGGCCCTCTACCGGGAGCATATGGACCGGAGCAGCGAAAGAGAAATCACCCTGGATTACCGCATCTACCGCCGGGATGGCGGTCTACGCTGGATCGGCCACCGCTGCAGCCCGTTGCGGGACGATGCCGGCGCGTATCTGGGCCGTTGCGGCAGCAATCGCGACATCACCGACCGCAAGCTGGCCGAGTTGGCCCTGCGCGCCAGCGAGGAGCGCCTGCGCACCCTGGTGAACACCATCCCCGATATGGTCTGGCTGAAAGATGTGGACGGCGTCTATCTGAGCTGCAACCCCCGTTTCGAGGCACTGTACGGCCACCGGGAAACGGACATCGTCGGCAAGACCGACTACGACTTCGTCAGCCGGGAACTGGCCGATTTCTTCCGCGCCAACGATCAGGCCGCCATTGCCGCGGGGGGGCCGTCCGTCAACGAGGAGGAATTGACCTTCGCTGCCGATGGCCACCATGAACTGGTTCAGACCATCAAGACCCCGGTGTATGACGAGGCAGGCGAGGTCATCGGCGTGCTGGGCATCGCCCGCGACATCACCGAGCGCAAGCAGGCCGAACTCGAACTGGACCGGCACCGCCACCACCTGGAGGAACTGGTGACCGAACGAACCGCCGACCTGGAAACGGCCCACCGGCATTTGAGCGAGACCCAGTTCGCCATGGACCGGGCGGGTATCGGCATCCACTGGGTGGATACCAGGAATGGACGGTTTGTCCATGTCAGCCAGCGCGCCTGCGACATGGTCGGCTACAGCCGGGAGGAAATGCTGACCATGTCGGTGCCCGACATCGACCCGAATATCGGCCCCGGCGATTTCCAGGCGGCCACGGAGGATCTGCGCAAACGGAAATTCGCCCGCTTCGAGAGCACCAATCGCGCCAAGGACGGCCACCTCATTCCGGTCGAAATCAGCCTGTATTACCTGGAGCCCATCAACAACGAACCGCCCCGCTTCATCTCCTTCATCAGCGACATCAGCGACCGCAAGCAGGCCGAGGCGGAATTGCTCCGAGCCAAGCAGCAGGCGGAAGCGGCAAACCGGGCCAAGAGCGCTTTCCTGGCCAACATGAGCCACGAAATCCGCACGCCTATGAACGCCATTCTGGGCCTGACCCACCTGCTGGGCCGGCAGATTCGCGACCCGAACAGCCTGGACAAGCTGGACAAGATCGACAGTGCCGGCAACCACCTGCTGTCGGTGATCAATGACATCCTGGATATCTCCAAGATCGAGGCAGGCAAGCTCAGCCTGGAAGCGACGGCGTTCTCGCCGGAAGCCCTGTTCGATCAGGTTCGATCTCTGCTCAACGACAAACTCCAGGCCAAGGGGCTGAAGTTCGAAACCGATACCGACCACCTGCCACCGGTGCTGCGCGGCGATGTCACCCGCCTGCGCCAGGCCCTGCTCAACTACCTGGGCAACGCGATCAAGTTCACCGAGCGTGGCGGCATCCACCTCGATGCCATCGTCGTCGACGAAAATGAGGACGATGTCCTGGTGCGCTTCAATGTCGCGGACACCGGCATCGGCATCGCCCCGGACCACCAGACCCGCCTGTTCGCCGCCTTCGAGCAGGCGGACGGTTCCACCACCCGCCGCTACGGCGGCACCGGACTGGGGCTGGCCATCACCCGCCGGCTGGCTGAATTGATGGGGGGCGAAGCCGGAGTGGAAAGCGTGCCTGGCCAGGGCAGCACTTTCTGGTTCACCGCCCGGCTCGGCAAGCAGTCGCACGCGCTCCCGCCGGCGGCCGAAACCAGCCTGACCAGCAATCCCGAGGCCGAACTGGCCCGGCTATTTGGAGGCGCGCGCATCCTGCTGGCCGAAGATAATCTGGTGAATCAGGAAGTCGCCAAGGAATTGCTCAGTGAGACCGGCCTGGTGGTGGACGTGGCGGATGATGGCCGGCAAGCCCTGGACATGGCCCGGCGCACGCATTACGCCCTGGTGCTGATGGACATGCAGATGCCTGAAATGGATGGAATGGAAGCCACACGGGCTATCCGGGAACTGCCCGGCTGGGCGAACACCCCGATTCTGGCCATGACCGCCAACGCATTCGATGAAGATCGCCAGCGCTGCCTTGATGCCGGCATGAACGATCATGTCGCCAAGCCGGTGGACCCGGAAGTCCTGTACGACATGCTCTTGCACTGGCTTGAACAAGCAATGGGAAATCCAGCCAATGCCGCCGTAACGACGTCCGCCCTGGACGAATCCGACATCGCAAACCAGCAGCTCGACTGGCTGAAGGACATTTCCGGCCTGGATGCCGTGGCAGGTCTGAATTGCGTGAGTGGCAGGATGGACCGTTACGTTGCGCTTCTGGACAAACTGGTGGGAAACCATCGCTCAGACATGGCCACGCTGCGGACCCGCCACGCCGAGGGCAATGTGACAGAGGCCCGCCGTCTGGCCCACTCACTCAAGGGCGCGGCGGCCACCCTGGGCGCCGACCGGATTCGGGCCGAAGCGTCCGCGCTGGAGCAGGCCATCCTGACCAATGGCACCAGCGAAACTATCGAAGCCCTAACCAAACGGGTGGAGGAAGCCCAGGAAAATCTGGCCCTGGCCATGAACCATTTGCCAGGCCGCACCCAGGCAAACCCCGCTGCTTCATTCGACCCAGGTACAGCCGGGAGGGTGCTGGACGAGCTTGAACGCCTGTTGGCCGATGGCAATATCGAAGCCGGCACCAAGGTA